>DASCRS010000135.1:0-8176 GCA_034402455.1 Candidatus Poseidonia sp.
AGGGGCACAGAGCCAAACGTCGCACCATGAGTGCTTGTTACACCATAGACTCCTGGTGGTAATGGATGGCCTAAATCATCGAGGTCAAGGGGGACAAAAATGGGGTCAAAACCGAACCCTTCATCTCCACTCGGATCAACTGAAATGGCCCCGGGGCATGTGCCTGAACCAAAGATAATTTTCTCGCCATCCCATAACGCTACAACCGCTTGAAACGACGCGCTACGCAGGCTTGCGGCTTGAACAGGGTCTTCACTTTGGAGGTGGCTCAAGAGACGCAAGAGTCCTTGAAAACCAATTGTTTGGAATGCATAGGAAGAATATACTCCAGGAAAACCATCCAATGGTTTCACAAAAAGGCCTGCATCCTCAACCATAATGTGAGTTTCACCCTCTGGAAGATAGTGTTTTGCTTGCTCAATTTTTGCTGCTGCAACTTCTTCTAGTGTATCCAGTTGAGGCTCTACAATGGTGCCTTCGGGCAATCGTAACTGACGAACTTCAAAATCAAGTGGAGCAAGATGGTGGGTTGCCTCGGCAAGTTTACCTTCATTTCCAGTTAGAAACCAAATCACGGTGGACATCGTTCCTGCCACCCTGTTACCCCCTAAGATGATGCCCCTCTTAGGCATGAAATTCTAGTTAATTTGATAGCGGTGATGAATGAGGATGGGATATGGTTTCAGATTGGTTGGCTGTAGCAGTCGGTGGCGCATTGGGTGCTATGCTTCGGTTTTGGGTCAGTGAAAGCATGCCTTCGGAATCCTTCCCTTGGGGTACACTCACGGTGAACTTGGTCGGTTCAGTTTTGCTTGGAATTCTAACTGCAGCCGTGGCTGTAAATACACTGAGTGAAACTCAAGCACTTCTCTTCGGAACAGGATTGCTCGGGGCATTCACCACACTCTCGACCTTTTCAATTGAAACCGCAACCCTGTGGGACGAGCAACGTTGGAGCGCCCTTGTTGGGTATATTTCAGCGACGGCCCTTGCTGGCCCCTTACTCGCCCTAATCAGTTGGAAAACAACTGCATCTTTGATCAGTTGAATCTATTTGAGAATATTCAACATTCTGTTTAGAGCCAAGAGCGCCCCTTCTTGGACATCTTTAGGTACAACGATTTGGTTTGGCTTTTCGCCTTTGACCAAGCGTTCTAGAACATCCATAAGGTAGGCAGGATGAATCATGTACATTGTAGAGCAAGGACAAATTTCGTCGTCAAGACACTCGATATGTTTGTCGGGATGCTCATGTGCAAGACGTGCAACCATATTGATTTCAGTCCCAATAGCAACAGAGGAACCGTTTGGTAATGCCTCGACGTAATTCCGAATATATTGAGTTGAGCCGTAGGCATCTGCAAGTTCAACGGTCTCTCTAGGGCATTCGGGATGTACTACAACTACACCATCAGGATGTTCTGCTCTAAAACCATGAATTTGTTTGGGCGTAAACCGCTTGTGCACGGAGCAGAATCCGTGCCACAGAATGATTCTAGAATCTTTGATTTCACCAATAGCGCCAATTCCAGGGGTCCATGTGGGCATCTTTTCAGCCCCAATACCCATCGCAAGACCTGTATTTCGTCCAAGATGTTGGTCGGGGAAAAATAGTACGGCACCTTCTTTGCCCGCTCGTTCAAAGGCCCAATTTAGGACTCCCTCGGCGTTTGATGAAGTACAGACGACCCCCCCATGACGGCCGACAAAATCCTTCAAATCAGCGCTTGAATTCATATAGGTCACAGGAACAAGATAATTTTCACCCTTAGGAGCTGGTTGGTCGGGGTTTTCACGGCCCATAGGGTCGTTCAAATCTGATGTCGCAAGAATCTCTTCCCATGCGGCTTCAACTTCATTCAAAGTTGCCATATCCGCCATAGAACAACCTGCACGCATGTTCGGCAAAACAACGGTTTGGTCATCTGCTGTCAAAATATCAGCGGATTCAGCCATAAAATGGACTCCACAAAACACGATGTGTTTGGCTGTTGAGGCTGCAGCCTGTTGACTAAGCATGAATGAGTCGCCAAGAAAATCCGCATGCATGACAATACTGTCTCTCTGGTAATGATGCCCTAGGATGAGAAGGTCTTCACCAAGTTGCGCCTTCAAATCTTGAATTCTGTCTGCTACCGCTTGCTCTTCCATGGACAGAGTCGTGGCCATGAAGTCAACAGAACACATCGGGAGGGACTCGGACATGGCTCTCATAGGTGCTAGAGGCTTACCCTTTTTGAAACAGTGGCTAAGGGTGAACTTTGAAAACTGTGAGCCCTTGAGCAGAACATGGCCTTCATCGAACATCAGCGACTCCATTTGGGGGCTGAGGCTGAGGTGTGGCGAGGTACTTGGTTTGGAAAACAAGCTGTACGAAAGCAACGACGACCTCGCTCATGGCGCCACGCTGATCTCGACCACAGACTTGGTGTTCGGAGAATGACAAGTGAAGCCCGATTGCTGATTCGCTTAAGGCGATTGGGTTTACCCGTCCCGTCAGTTTGGGACTTAGACTTAGATGGGGGGCAACTTGTTCTTCAGTGGCTTCCAGGGCGAACTCTACTTGAAGTTTTGAATGACAAAAGCAACGATGAGCAAGCCATTAAGACGATTCTTAAATCGGTTGGCACCACTGTTCGCATGCTACATAGAGAAGCGATTACACACGGTGATTTGTCATCTAACAACATGTTGATTGATGAAGAAAATGTCTACTTGATTGACTTTGGATTGGCTGCTGTTGAATATGAAATTGAACGATTTGGCATTGACCTCCATGTTTTGGATGAAATTCTAGGAGCATCCCACCCTCAATGGCCAGAAGCGATCAACTGGGTTTTAGAAGGATATCTTGAAGTTGATACACAACTTGGTTTAGCACCAGTATTACAAGGCGGAACGGTGCCTTCTGCAAAAGAAGTGCTAACGCGTTTGGGCGACATTCGCCAAAGAGTCCGATATCACGGCTGAGGGTGAAGAATACGCCCAGCGCGGCGTTCTCCTTGCCGTTGCCACATATTGAAAAATACCATAATAGCCGCTAAGATGACGCCAAGTTGGAGAATGATGCTTGAATAAAGACGTAATTCAGGCTCCCACGAATGAATTTCAACCGAAACAGTTTCTCCTTCCAACTGGAAATAAACCAAGTGATTCTCGAGAACTTGTGGACCCCATTGGTCGTTTTCATCAACTGTAAGAGGTTGGGTTGTATTTGTTCCAAGTGTTGTAAAATATATTTCTCGGTCCAGGTATTCATCACGAGGAGTAAGTGGATTGTAAAAATCTCTAGCAGCCCAAGCGAGAATTCCATTTCCGATAGAGGGGTCAGAAACATGATACTTTGCGTTACTTCCAAGCCATTGCATTGCTGTCGAGCGATTGTAAACAACGAGGCGGTCCGTTGCACTCACATTTACTGTTACGGCTAGATATTCACGATTGAAGGCGATGTCAACGATGGATGCATTTTGCATGTCAACAGGTGTGCCCCAACTTGCTAGAATTTCGTCTTCCTCCACTGCTGCGGTTGCATTAATCAAGTATTCAGTTTGACCGATAACTCCCATTTGGACTATGAATACCGAAGTCGTCTTTTCTGAAGTCACAAAGGCAACTTCCGAACCAGAACCTGCAAGATAAACTACGGATTCAAACGGCTCCAACGGTACAGAAAGCATTGAACCATCCAAATTCATACCTTGCATTGAACCCTCTTGAACATAAATAATAGCGAGTTCTGCACCGTTATCTACCAACATCAATTGTTCAGGACGTTCCATTTCGTTTGAGAATACAAGATTATTCGGTTGTTCGACATCAACCACAGATAAATGAGTTGAATTTGCAACAATCAATGTGGTTCCTGAAATCGCATACGGCGAATCAATTTCTACATCAAGTGATGTGATTTCGTAAGGCTCTGAACCAGCATTTGAGAGGTTGTGCACCAACAGAATCGCCTCGCCGCTTTGATTGTCAAGCGTTACTAGCCAACCGTCAACCGCAGCAGCACCTTCTGGAGCTTCAACCCCGCCTGCAGGCAGTGCACTATGCGTCAAGTCCCAAGTGATTACAGAAGATACGACAATAAATATCACAAAGGCAATCCGTCCTGTTTCTTTGCTTGTTGGAGACCGATACCGACGGAAAGATGACTGAATTCTACCTTTAATCAGATTAAGAGCATCTTTGGGCTTCGTCAACACCGTAACAATACGAGCATTCATCGTCCGCTCATCAAAAAATTTCCACCACGTGTTAGAAGTTCGGTCGGCAAGGGAAACTGCAGCCCCAGCAATCAGCATTCCACCGATGATGTCTAGGAACCAGTGAATTCCAAGATAGATGATGGCAAAAGCTGTTACTGCTGTGTAGAGAAACACGGTATGACGATAGCGGTTCCATCTTCGGTCATCATCAAACCTCGTGAGACACAGCCAAACTGCAAATGGAATTCCGATATGAAGAGAAGGCATACCGTTGGTAAACGGGTCAATGCGACGAAACCAATCTGCAATTTCAGGAGTAAGTGTATATGCCAATGTTTGCATTTCTGGAATAGTATCCCCCGTAACTCTCACATTGAAGAAAAGATAGAACGGAATTGCAATTATGTAGACCCAAGCGATGGAAAGAGTTACTCTGTCTGCAAGCCAACGGTCGTCAAAATACGCAAAATAAAAGATTGATACATAGCAAATGAACATGAATCCTGCAACATAAAAATGAGTGAGAAAGGTCGTTAGCCATGAGGATAGGAAAGTTTGCTGAACCCATAGAACAAGGTTTCCTTCAATGGCCCAAATATACGGAGTCATGTCAAGACCTGTATTGGCCATGAGCAATCGGTCAATTTGGTCAAGGCCATCTTTCGCATTATAAATGACAAATACAATCAGAATGTGAACCCAATACCTACGAAAGAAATCAACAAATGGAGGAAGTGAAATATTTGCCCATGGCGGCTTGAAAACGGGCAGCAGAATGACGCCAAGTGCTAATGCACTGATCACCCAAGTGAGATAGACACTCTGCACCCGACATCAACTCCAAACAACGGTCGGTGAGTCCTGTTCAATAATGCGTCGTTGGTTTTGAACCAATAAAGGAGAATTACCATGCTCCGTGAACATAGGGTTTTCCGCGGTCAGGGTCTTTGCGCAGTGCTAAATCGTAAATTCGCTCAAAACGAAAGATTCCACTTGAGCACCCCGTCTGCCATTCAAAGGCAAGTGCGTATTTTCCAATTGTTCTAATTTGAGGTTTTTCTGGAGGATGCGCCTCTACTTGCTGGCGAAGGATTTCGCTCGTTTCATCATCGTTACGCATGGGCGAGCATTTGGCACAGGGACAAGCATGACGTAGGTCATCATAAGAAACGACATACGAGGATTCATCTTCGTAGGTTAACACCATTTCAGTAGTCTTTCGTTCAAGTTTTTTGAGAGGCGGGAGTTCCGTGGCCATCATTTCACCTCAGATGATTTCCAGCCCATTGTCCGAACCGTCTCCGAGTTGTTCTTGAATTGCCGCAACAACTTTTGCAAATGCCAAAGCCGAAGGCCCTTCAGGCTCTGAAACAATGCGGTGAACACCATCATCACCACCACGAACGAAGCCTGGGTCAAAGGGAAGAGCGCCAAGGAACGGTACGCCAAATTCTTCCGCTGTAGATTTTCCACCACCTTCTTTGAAAATATCCAATGTGAACTGGAAGCGACCTGCCTGGTCGGCTGTTGCTTCGATTGTTTTTCCGCCGGGAGCGGCAACGGAGAGCGTACTACCTGGTTGTGCATTTCCTTGTACAGTATAACCACTCATATTCTCTACAACTCCCAAAACAGGAACCTTAAGAGATTCAGAAAACGTGATTGATTTCCGACTGTCCATCAACGCTACTTGCTGTGGTGTAGTGACGATTACCATGCCGTCGATATTTGGAAGTGATTGGGCAACAGTAAGTGGTTCATCAGAGGTCCCAGGAGGGAAATCAATGACAAGATAGTCCAATTCGCCCCACTCAACATCTCCGATAAATTGCTGGATTGCACCCAACTTAATGGGTCCTCGCCAAACAACAGGAGTATCTTCATCTTCAAGCAAAAACGCCATGCTGATGACCTTCACGCCAAGATGTCCTTGAGCTGGATGAATACGCTTGTTTTCAACATGAAGTCTGCGCCCGTCAAGTCCCATCATTTTGGGGACATTGGGCCCTGTGATGTCAATGTCTAATATTCCAACACTATGCCCTTGTTGAGCGAGGGAAAGTGCAAGCCCTGTACTAACGGTGGATTTACCAACCCCTCCCTTGCCAGATAAAACCATGATTTTATGCTTAATCTTTCGGCCAATTTCCTCCATTGACATCTTTCGCTTCATTTGAGCATATGCTTGTTCCATCTGTTTTTGCTCTTGAGGCGATGGAGTGGCGGCTGGCTTTGATTCTCCAGTACTCGGCGAGTTAAGGGTCACTGGGGAATCGCCCATAGTTTCACGAATGTATTGGGCTACTTCAACCCACCCACCCACAAGGAACGAAACAAAACTATGTTGAAATTCATCGCCTCAACAGACTATCCATGGTCATATGAACGATAATCGTTGGAAAAACCACAGAAATAACATGAAAAATACTCCATTCCATTCCTCCATAGGCCCATCCAAGGCCTATTGAAAGCGGAAGAGCTATGATGAAAGAAAACCGATTTAATTCCCGCCGAAGGAAGCGAGGTTTTTGGCTACCTATCAAGATGGAAACGGGGCCGAAAAAAAGGATTTGCAAGGTAATTGATGTTGCAATGAGACGAAATAGAATATCAAAATCCATCGCAGCAGCACCAATATGGGCAAGAAATAGAATGGAAAAGAGGCCAAGATTGAGCAATAGCGCAGACCATCTCACAATGATGGCTCAAGGCTAACCTATGTCAAGCCATGCCTACAGTACATATGGAGAAAGAGTTCATATGGTCTTGACTGTTATTGGTTAACATGAAAATCCTCTTTGTATGCGTAGGCAATTCATGTCGCTCTCAAATGGCTGAAGGTTTGGCTCGCTCCATGGGCCATGATGCTTCATCTGCTGGAACATACCCTGCAAAAACTATCGCACAACATGCCGTATCTGTTCTCGAAAACAAGGGAATTTCAACTGCGGGAATGGTTCCAAAAAGTGTTGACGATTTTCAAGCCAGAGATTTTGATTGGGTGATTTCAATGGGTTGTGGCGTTCATTGCCCTGCAATGAAAATTGACGAAGATTGGGGTTTAGAGGACCCTGTAGGAAGGCCATACGAGGTTTATGAAGCAACAGCGGCTGAAATCCTGCACAATTTACAGCAATTGGAAGATCACTCTTCCTCAGATTGAGGGACGTCGCCTGCGCCAGCAAGATTGATTCGCAGGACACTAACGGTTCTGATCTTGCCTTCATCCGTTGGAAGTTCTTCCGAACCACATTCTAGATTCTCGATAGTTACGGTTTCAGGGAGACCTTGCGCTATGTGACCGTTTCGGCGGCGGCATACTTCTGCCACATCAACAGCACGAGAAATGGTAGCTCCACGAGCAACGAGTTGAATGGAGCGTTCGCCCTCTTCCATCGCCATGACAACAGCACGAACATAGGCGTGCAACGGTTTCTTTCCGATGAAGATAATTCTGCGTTCGTCTGACATGTTATTCCCAATCCTTCGGGGGCCGACCCATCACATAATACTTGAGCGATTGAATTGTCCAATAGCGCTTCAAAAACCGCATTTATTGACAAATATGCGAGAGCCGGGACTCGAACCCGGGTTCAGGCGTTGGCAACGCCCGGTGATAACCACTACACTACTCTCGCTTGTGTTTCGCCCACCGAGCCGGAGTTTAAACGATTGTCGGCCTCGCTCCTTGCTTAGCAATCGTGCACCCAAAATGCATCTACTCATCTCTGGTGGACGTGCCGAGATTTGAACTCGGGGCCTCTACCATGCCAAGGTAGCGATCTTCCAACTGATCTACACGCCCATAAGGGTGCTTTCGCATTCCGCCCACCGGCCTCGCAGTCATAAGGATTACCGACTTTCATCCCCCACTTTTAGAGGCTGCCTCATCAATGCCAACATGAAATCTCATGAAGGGTCCGCCCTTGCGTAAAAACATGGGAGACAAAACGACTGGACCGTTG
>DASCRS010000136.1:0-10542 GCA_034402455.1 Candidatus Poseidonia sp.
CTCGGCGGAAGGAGGAATCTCGGTGGACGAAGAATGGGACGCTAACACAACCAAGGACATCGGTGCAGATGTTGAATGGGCTTCGAGTGATGTAATTGATTTGGATGATTAAGAAGGTTGTATTCCCGATAAAAGGGTAACAACACGAATGGTATCAACCAAGTCCTCACTTACTCTAGCACCAAGAATTACTTGCGCATCATCATCAAGCGCAGAAGTGAATAGTTCGGCAACTGTGTCCACCTGCCCAATGGTCATCCCCAGTCCGCCTTCAACTTGAATCAAACACCCCTTTGCCCCACCAACATCAAGGGCTGCTAAGGGCGCTTTGAGTGCCGATTCCAAAATTCCTCTTGGGTCGTCAGGACGGCCGATTCCAACTAACATAGTTGCCATCCCATCCTGGTCCACGATCGCTCGCAAATCCATCAGGTCAAGGTTAATCAGTCCCATTCGCATTAGAGTGCGAACCAAACCGTCAACCAAATCTTCAATCCACTCGGCGCCCATTTGCCAGTTTTGTCCCTTTTCCCGAGCTTGGCGAGCAAGCCGGTCAAGAGATAATCGTACTGTGACATGTGCAATGTTCTCGAGTCGTTGAAATCCTTCTTCTGCGATGGCAAGTCGTGTTGCTTGAGCCTCGAACGGAAGTCCCGCCACAGCGAGGACAATAGCGCCAGATTGGCGCGCTTGTCGTGCGAATTCATGAGCAGCCCCAGTACCAACTCCCCCTCCAAGGCCGGTCAAGAGAATGACAAGTTCGGTTTTCTCAAGCAATTTTTGAGTGATTTTGCTGAGCCCCCTCATTCTTTGTTCAGCAAGAGGTGGGAGTGCAGCACAACCCATGCTATCAAGAGCGTGGCCAAGACGCAATACATGGATTGTTTCGCCAGTCTGAAAACTGCTATCATCAGCATCAATAAGTGCGAGGTGGGCCCCCATTTCACAGCGCTGATAGGCTTGATGAGCCCACGCACAACCAATGCCGCCCACGCCGGCAATGAGAATGTTTGCTGGGTCCATAAGGCACAATGGCCGCAACATCTCCTTGAACTTTGGTATGGCTGAAGTTGGATTTTCAATCCACGTATCGGAGGTATCTGCGCCTCGCATCTCTTGCCCAAGCATTGTCGGGCTCGAGAGCAAGTACTCGGTCGTAATATTCAATGGCGTTCTCGAATTCAGATAAATATCGGCCATATAGGTGGCCTAGGTTTGAAAGAACAGGGACGCATTCTTCATCACCTTTTAGCATGGAAAGGAGTATTTTTTCTGCGGCGCCAAGAGCACCTTTGATCATCAATTCTTCAGCCTCATCAAGTTCCAAAAGTTGCTTGTCTGAAAGGTTGTAAGTGTTGTCAAAAGTGTGGTCGCCCATGGCTATCAGGTGTCCCGAGTCGCCCCCACTCCATCAAACCTTCCACCTAAAATCAACTGGCCCAAAATAAATCAAATCAGTGCCGATGTAATTCGCGTGAAAAACGCTATACTGCGGCGCAATTTTTGTGGCGTTTTACCAGCAATGTTTAAGGAGTCCTTACAAGTCGGAAACATGTAAGGGTGAGGCCATGCTCAAAACTACAAGGACGTCCCGAACCTCCCTTCTAGTCTTGGTTGGACTTCTATTGGTCCTTCCAGCACTAGCCTCTTCCTATCACGGGGGCATTGGCGGGCCCCAAACACATGAAAATTCCGACGGCATTGTTGAAATTGATGATGTTGCAAAATCAGGTTGTCTTTGCCACAATGAAGTAGCAAACAATTCAGTTCAAATTATTCTCGACGATGTACCTTATGGCTGGGTTGCAGGTGAGACTTATACTCTACACCTCCAACTCATTGGAGGGCCTGAAGCAACAGGGGTCTACACTGCCGGCTTCTCTATGCGTGTTTCACTTGGAACACTAACTGGGGAAGATGTGGAAAATTGGAAAATTGACGGGACGGCCGATGAACAAACGCTCACTCACTCCGAAGCATCTGCTGCAACCACCGAACGCTCTTGGGTGTTTGAGTGGGTTGCTCCTGCCGAGGCAGGAGTTGGCTCAGTCACCTTTTGGATTTCAGGAAACTCAGTTAATGGCGACCAAGGGCCAGGAGTGGAGGACCGCTGGAACCAACTTCAATTTGCTCTTCCCGAAGGAAACGATGCATCCGACGCTCTAGGCACAAGGACGCTCTTTGCTGGTGATGGCAATGTTAGCCCACCCGAGCCAGACCATCATGGAGTTGACCTTCATCACATGGGGGCCAAGTTACGTGCACACTGGCTTGGATTGCTTGGATTTGGTGCAGTTATCGGCGTTATCGTATTCGCAGGACTTCTCCTTAGGTACGGCTTTTCAACATCCTATCAAGGCCGAAGTAACCAGCTCCGACTGCGATACAAACTCAAGCGAAGAGGTGACCAGTAATGGATGACATAATCACACAATTGCTACGTGGCGTTGCCGACGGGTCTATCTCGGTAGATGATGCAAGAACAGCACTTGAAGATGTTGAAATGACCGAAGACCAAATGACTTCAGCAATCGACCATGGCGTCTTCAACATAGCAGAATCTGGAACCATTGTTAGCGCATCTTTAGCCCCTTCAGGCGCCTCCTATCTTACGATGTTTTTCTTTGGCTGGGGCCTTTTCTGGATTTTCTATTGGAGTTTCTCAATGATTTATGGTCTTGCAAATGGTTGGGACCAACAGCAACTATCGTTCCATTTGGCAATGACCTTCACAACTCTCATCATGGTTGGTGTAATTTATCTCAAGTTTGTTTTACCCGACACTATTATCGTAAAGCATTCCCAAAACAAGTTCGTCCCCGAGCATATGAAGGATTGGCAGGAGCATAAGTGGTGATGAAACATGGCGCGTGAATACGAACTTAAACCCGCACCTAACAATGTTGCAGGAGGTGTAGTTGATGCTACAACATCTATCAACCGCCGCCAATTCCTTCGCTACGGATTCAACACCGCGGCTGGAGTCCTCACAGCCTCTCTCGGTGTGCTTGGTTTTGCCTCAATTCTTTTGCCACCTGGAGGTGGCGGCGGGGGAGACCTCGCTGTCAAATTCTGGGCTAAGGGTCGAGAAGACTCCGCTTGGTACGGTGCTCAACACCTCCAATCAATGACGAAGAGTTCCTTTGTCGCAGAAGCAGCCGCCTCCTCAACCAAAACAGCCGGTGCTTCGGGTGTTTGGAACGGCGTTCCTGTTGTCGTCATGTACGTCGAGCATTCAAAATACGCTGGTACACCCGAATCCAACGGAAAAGCTCGCTTCCAATTCACTGAAGGTATTGATGAAACAGGCAAGTATGTTGGTCACTTTGAGGATTTGGCCGAATCAGACCCTCGCCTCCTTCCTAACGATGATCTCGTGATGGTGTTTGGACGCTGCACTCACCTGTGTTGCATTCCTGGGTGGCAACTTGTTTCCAATTCCTATACAGAAGATTCGTGGACCCCTGGCGGTGGAGATGACGGTGGTACCAAACTGTTTTGCATCTGCCACTCTTCTCGATTTGACCCAACGATTCTTGAGATGAACACCAACCGAAACCGTTCCACAGGTGCTACATTCAATTACGCAGGAATCCGCCGATCTGGTGGGCCTGCCCCCGTAGGTCTTCCCATCATCCCCATTCAGATGAACGGCGATGTTGTTGAAGGTCTGGCTGACTATGTGGATTGGTACACGTACTGTGACTGAGGTGATATGATGACTACAATGTTCTGGGTTCTTTGGTTCTTTATCGCTTTCTTGGTTGTTCTTGTTGCTTTCACTTTGCGTAAGGAAAACGAAGACATGCCTCGGCGCGACATCCTTCGTGCTGTGGAGTCAACTGGAAAAATGGGAGTTGCAGAGCGCTCATTCTTGTGGGTCTTTTCGTGGCTTGATACCCGATTCCGTTTGCAAGATTATTGGAATATGTCGAAAGGTGCCTATTACAACATGCACCGTCAAATGCCATTGACTCACGCTGAGAAGTACAAGTTGCGAATCATCTGGTATTGGTATCCATTGTATTGCTTGGGTGGAATCTCATTCCTTTCTTTCATCATTTTGGTCATTACTGGTACGGTTTTGGGAATTTACTACGTTCCTGGTGGAGAGGGGGACCCTTCCCCAGCATACGCAAGCATGGAGTATATCATGACCCAACTTCCATTCGGTTACATATTGCGCGCAGTTCACCACTGGACTACTCACTTCATGGTTGCTAGCGTGTTTTTGCACATGTGTCGTGTTTACTTCACAGGCGCATATCGCAACCCTCGTGAACTTAACTGGCTCATCGGTGTAGCGCTCATGGCGCTAACAATCGTCTTTGGATACTCTGGTTACTTGCTTCCGTGGGATAGTCTTGCTTATGGTGCTGCTATCATTGGAATCAATCTAGCGAATTCAAGCCCCTTAGTTGGAAAATATGTTGCCACATTGCTGTTTTCTGGTTCAGAATTAACCCCACTCACGGTGACACGTATGTACTTCATTCACGTGTTTATCCTACCTGTTATCGTTACAACACTTATCATCATACATTTGTTTATTGTCTGGGTTCAAGGCATCGCGGAGCCGCATTGATTAGGAGGGATAAATATGGGATTAATCGATAATTTTGGCCGAGTCGCCTCAATGTACATGGAGGAAAAGCAACACCTCCAGGAAGCTGAGCAAAAGCGTAAGCGTACTAGAACAGGACATGGTTTCTGGCCTCATGAAGTCCTGCGCGACAGCATCATCTTTGCTGCGATGATGGCGATTTTACTGTTTTATGCTTGGCTCATTCCTCCACCATTACACGGTGCAGCCGACCCATATGCGCAAGCAGGTTTCGTGTTTCCAGATTGGTATGTGCTCTTTTCTTACGGATACCTTCGTTGGGGTGAATATCTCCCTCAATTCGTTGTACCCACAGGTTTCATCGGCGATATTGTAGGTCAACCCATGTTCCCATGGAATGCGGCATGGTGGGGCGCTGCACTAACTGGAATTCCTGTTGGAATTTTGGCCTTGCCGCCGTTCCTCGGTGGCCGTGAGAAGCGACCAGTGGAAGATCCATGGTTTGCAGCAGCAGGGGCAGTTTATCTTGCCCACATCTGGTTTATCTCTGTATTTTCAATCAATATTTTCTTGGAACTTTATGGAAAGAATAGGTCTGATTATTGTAAGCTTGACTCGCATGGAGACCTACTTTGTGGTTATCGGGAGCCGTGGATTGCCGATGTGTTCAACGCGATACCTTGGGTTATGACTGGGGTCTTGATGTGGATTGTAATTTATTTCGTTGGGCGAGGCCTTCTAATTAGGGCTTGGGGCACAGGTTTTACTGTTGCAAAGAGCCGCCAACTTATCGTTGGTGCACTCATTATTTCTTCTGCTGCAACAGTTGCAACCTTTGACACTTACGATGATGGATTTTGGGATGCTAAAGGTTTGCTGACGATCAAAGATTATGGTGAATTAGAGGACATGAGGACCCAACCGGCCGATGTTCATGTCCATGAAACCAACGAATTTACCGATGATAGAGGATGGTCTGAAACTGGTATTATCCCCTCTACTGCATTCTTAGATTGGAATATTTACCAACCTGCAAGGTACATTATTACTGATTTCAGTGATGCTAACGGACATCAAGATCCTGCAAACGGCATCAATGCTGCAGCAGGAACGCAAACCTTCAACGGTGGCGACGGATGGTCAATTACTGGTTCATTCACGGTTACAGAAGACAGCAACTATTTCCCTGAAGGACATCCTGAAGAAGTTGATACTTTGACCTCTGATTTCTCTTGTGAATTCCGCTCGAGTGAGCGTAAAATCAATGGCGTTTCAACTCAAAGTATGGTTGCAACTACGCTTGTTGTAACCGACGAAGGAGGTTCTGAAGTTGTTTCTTTCTCCAACTGCGAGGGCGCAACCACTGAACTCACAGTTGGGACCTATGGCTACAGTTACGATGTTGTCGTTAGTGGTGCTCTAGCATTAAACGATAGCATTACTACTGAAACCAGTTTTGCGATGAAGACTTTCCAACCCCTTCTTGTTTGGAATGAAAATGCTCCTGATGAAATAGCAGGCCACACTGTGAACTTGTCAAATGCTGGAGAGATGGCACTTGGTGGTACGGCTTTCACGATTATTGAAAATCCAACCTACCATACCAACCCCAAGTCATTGGACGCAAAACTAACCTATGCTATGTTCATTCCTTGTATTACATTTGGTGCACTTGTGTTTGTTCTCTTGCGTTACATGGCACGAGGATATGAGTTTGAAATGAACAAATGCTACGGCTGTGACCTTTGTGACGATGCTTGTCCCGTCCGCTTGTTCAATGGTGGAGACAAGTTGAACATTATTTACAACTCTTGGAACAACGAAGATGATGGTGTTCCAATGTACTCCTGTTTGACATGTTCAGCATGTACCAATGCTTGCCCACAACTTGTTGACTACGACTCATATGTTGACATTCGTCGTAGCCTCATTGTCGGCGGGCCACAGGCTGAAATCCCTCACACCGTTCTTCAAGCAGTGCTCTCTGCAGAGGCAGAGGAAGCAGCAGACGTTGAATTCATTGCAACAGAAGACTACCCAATTACATCTAATGTCGGCTACTATCCTGGATGTGTTGATTATCTTGACCAAGAAATGGTCTTTTCTCATGTCAATGAAGGGACCATGAATTTGGGCGACTCAACCACTGCGGCCTTTACCCTCTTTGAGGAGATGGGGACCGATGTTTCGTACTTGGGACGTGACTTCCTAAAGTGCTGTGGGCACGACCAAAAGTGGCAAGGGCTAGACGAGGTATTTGAGAAACTCAAGGCCTACAATCAGCGTAAAATCCACGAATCGGGCATTGATACGCTCGTATCTTCTTGTGCTGAGTGTTTCCGTACATTTGCCCGTGACTACGAGTTGGAAGATGTCAAGGTTATGCACACCACTGAATTCCTTATCGAACAAGGATTTGACATGAACCTGAAGTCCGAAGAGACAACAGTAACCTATCACGACCCATGTCGCCTTGGACGCCAAATGGGGATCTACGAAGAACCACGTGAACTCATCAATGCCGTTGAAGGTGTTGAGATTGTTGAGATGGAGCACCACGGCGAAGATGCAATGTGCTGTGGCGTATCAAGTATGATGTCGTGCAATGAAGATGCTCGTTCTCTACGGGTTTCTCGAATGGAAGAAGTTCGCGCAACTGGAGCGGAAACAATGCTTACATCCTGCCCGAAGTGTGTATCTCACTTTGAGTGTCTCAAGTTTGAAGGTGATGAAGCCTACCAAGACATTGAGATTCTTGATGTTGTTTCATTCCTTGCACGTCAGGTCAATGAGAAGAAAGGACAAGGCGTTGAATCTATTGTTGGAGAAACGGTAGAGGCTTGAAAGCGATATCGCTTCCATGTATTGTGATGGACTTATGGCCAATCGCTGTTTGATGGAAGTTTCGTTGTATTTACGATTCGTTTTCTTCATCCTCATTCATGCCCACGATTTCGTAGTTGGAGGGGAATAGTGCAACGATAACTCCTCCGATGAGTGAGAGGAATCCCCACATGAAATTTTGCTTTACAACGAGTAATTCAAGGGAAAGAGCAACCAGAAGAAGGCCACCAATGTTTGAAGTCCAAACGAGAGTTTTGAATGTTGAAAGGCTGACTCCAGTAGTACCTGGGTTTCGATAAGGTCCGAATTCTCCTCCAAAGCGTTGTGCTGACGGGTCTTTTTCTTTTTTTGCCATAATAATTCCTCATCGGTCAATCATTGTAATCGCATCGGTTGGACATGCTAGCACACAAAGTCTGCATCCAGTACAATCATCACGAATGATTTTCGCTTTTCGATTGCTTTCAACTGAAAGTAGCGGGCTCTTAACATCCACAAAATAGAGTTCGATTGAATCATCATCACAAACAATGGTGCATTGGTCACAACCGATACATTTTCTCTCCTCCACGAAGGCAACGGTTGTATCCCCTCCTTTCGTGTTAGCCCGTTGCTCACCTCGTTGACGATTGAGTGCAGTGCGAATACGCATTGCCTCCTCTTCTCGTCGGCGACGCAACTCTTCAGGTTTGGTCATGATGTAACCACCGAGGGCTGTTCCCCTTCAAACTTGGCAACGGTCAAATTGACCAATAAATCTCCAAAACAGTAGAAAGCACCGACTAGTAGAGGTGGATTCCACGCAGTTAGGCCCGTCCAAGGGACATCATTAGCCCACGTCCAATTTTGGAGATATGTCCCCAATAGTTCCATTGCTAGCGCAGCCCAAGCCATCGCCGCATAAAGCCGTGGTTGTGGCCCCCATTGCGTGAATCCAAGAACGAGTAGGAGGAGGAAGACGCCCGATGTATCATCTCCAGTCCACAAACCGTACAAAACGAGTGGGATAAATGGCAGAAGTAAAGGCATGGCCCAAGAAGATTTCAACTGATGAGCAACACGTCGTCCGAAATCAAACAAAAAGTAATGTCCAGCTGGCACAAAGAGTGGCATGAAATTCCGTTGATATTCGTAAACAAGCCAAATTTCAGAGAAAAATAGTTCCATAGGAGTTGCTATTGCCACAACAGTGAGCATTTCAATCCGCTCCTTTCGATCGGTGGAGAGATAAATTTTTGCAAATAGCCCCCAACAAAAGATATTGACTGGCCATTCTGCCAATGTGTCGGGTAGAAGTCCACCCATTGCAGTCGCCGAAATCCAAAGTCCAATCGCAATGGTCGTGACATACCAAAGCGAGCGGTTCATGTTGTTGGGCAGGGGTTGCGTCATTTCAGTCTGCCCGCTCAATATGGTGTTCAATGCTAACACCAGCCTTAACCATCAGTGAAAGAGCCTGGTCAAGGAAAGGCTGAGGAAGTTGTTCGGGAGAGTAAACGCCTGGAGAAAGTATGTTCTCATGCTCACACATGGTAAGAACTGTTGCTATAGTGACAAGTCCAGTTGTACGGGCCATTGACGAATCTTCATCAGAACCCTTGTCTTGAACAGTCCAAATGTGGCGGTGAGTTTCATTTTCAGCCTTGACTTCCATCCAGGTAAATTCATCTCGGTCTTTATCGAATGCCCAAGAATCTAACAACGCCTCAATATCTATTACTCCAGTATCACGTTGGTCAATGTAGCGTTGAATGTGCCCTGGCCAACGAACCGTATATTCCGACATTTCTTGTGCACTCATTGTGAATAGAAGAGAGCGTAGGCCATCGGAAAGAAAAGCCTCCATCTCCCCCTTGCCATGCACTTCAATGAGGTGACGTTCATCGAGTGCAGGGAGAGTTGTTATTGTTGAATTTCGGATGACACGCGCAGGACGTGTGTATTCTGCGATAACATCAGCAGGAGAAAATGGAGCCATATAGGACCACTTCTCGTCTGGTTGAGAAGGGTTACCACCAACTCGGATTTCTGCATTTGTGAATTTTCCTAGTTTTGCTTGAGCTTCTGCCAACAGCATGTTTGAGAGTCCAGGTGCGATTCCGACATCCCAAACTACTGTTGCATTCGAGGCCAATGCTTGTTCATGTAGCCTTTCGGGAGTTTCTTCGGCAAATGATAAATCCACAACTTTTCTTCCTAGTTTGACGAGGTTTTCGGTACACATGCCTCCGATATCGCCTGGCAACATGTTTACTACTAGCCCTTCGGGAATTTGACCAAGTT
The DNA here is from genome assembly GCA_034402455.1 of Candidatus Poseidonia sp. GTDB lineage: Archaea > Thermoplasmatota > Poseidoniia > Poseidoniales > Poseidoniaceae > Poseidonia. Next base: position 9,692 of record DASCRS010000136.1, read on the forward strand.
CGTTTGTAATGTCTCCAATATGCATGGTAATTCCGTCAACATCGCTTGCTTTGAGGTCGTATACATGGACATCATGCCCAGCTTTTACCAAGTGTCGTACGACAAACGCACCTACCAATCCGCTTCCAAGGCAATGAAGTGTCTGCATTTGAATCACCGTTTGATATTCAATTCTGCACCCATAGCGAGCATGCTCAACTCTGCGAGAAGTGCATGCCATCCGTGGGCGTGTTCTCCGTACTTGTCGCCGGAGTGTGAATAATTTTCAAAGCGAGCACTTGGTGAATTAAGGTTATCCATATCGGATTTATTCGGGTTTATTCGATAAAACCAAGCCGCTGCTTCACCATCAATCAAGTATACAACGGGCTCAACAGGTTCACCATCGCTTGTTAGCATGCTTGTTGGTATTCCTTCTTGAATTAGATAACTATCAACGTCGGCTCCTCCCTTGGCGTATCGCAATTTGTTGATTTTACGGTTTGAGAGATTTAGAATCGCATCTCCTGAAGTCAGCACCATGATGCCCAATCCATAGGTTCCTCTGTCGTTTTTCATCACAACAGCCGGAGTTCTTTTGATCCCCTGTGAATCGTAGCGTGCTTGTATTTTGGAAATGAAGCCATCAATTTCCTGCGCCAATTTTGTTCGACATACTTCTTCGGTTAGGCATTTATCTTCAGAAACAAACCATTCGGGCATTAGATGCCATGGGTCAATGCCGATAATTTCTGAAATTTCATTCACGTAGCCCTGTAGGCACAAGTAATGCTCCGATTTTTTCCGTTGATGCCACCCCATTTCAGCGGGAGGGGATACAGAAGGTGCTGTAAGTCCAGGAAGTTTTCCGT
>DASCRS010000137.1:0-7801 GCA_034402455.1 Candidatus Poseidonia sp.
CAATACAACCATTCCAACAATAAACAATTTCAGTCATGATTTGCCCCGCACATTTTGATCCTGTTCCAGCTCCTTGTTCCTGTTCTGATTTTATATCATACGCTCTTTCTATTGCTTCCCTTCTGAGTTTGTGTGGTGCACTAGGGGCAATTTGCTCATAATCTGGTTCCCATGCTGAGTTACACAATGGGCAGAACATAAAATCTTCATCACCAATCACGATGGGAGTTATAATTTTATTCCATCCTGTATCCTCGTCAATACAACCATTCCAACAATAAACAATTTCAGTCATGATTATTCCACCCGCCAAAACCAACATCATCTTCTTTCCAATGTTCGTCACATACCCAGCTTCTAGCACCGAAATTTACCTCGCCACACTGAATCGTAGCGTGATTGTTACAATCGATAATTTGACAATATGTTGGTTGCCAAACCTTCGTCTGATAATCCCCCTTACATGTCGCACAAGGGAAATGATGCCTCCAAGGAGGTTTTCCTGACTTATGTTCCTTCCAATGTACTGTTCTGCCCTTATTACAATCGGGGCATTCCACTGTTTTTTCAATCCATTCTTCTTCTTTTTTTTCGTTTTCTTTATTTTTCATTTTTTCACCTCTATATCCATCCTCTATCTTTGGGGCTTGGCTTTTTATTGCCAAATGGGATCCCCCAAAAATTGTGAAAATGTTTAGCATACCTATTGGCTGCATAAAAGTAATAGATTCCATATTCAGCATTCATCTTTTTTTCCATTTTTCTAAATTCCCTTCCATGATCAGCTGTATTGATGCCATGATGGTGGAAAAAATAGTGATGGATAAATTCATGAATTACAGTATGTATTTTTACAGCAACTTGCCTCCTATAATCGATCTTAATTGGAACATTTCTGTCCTTCCCAGAAATTCTACAGGTTTGACCATCAAATACAATAAACTTTCCAAAATCTACATCTTGTTCTTCCTTAGGTGGCCAAAATGCACAAGCTGATACTCCCTCTCCTGCAAACCATTCAACCCACTTCGTCGATTTCACAATCACTTTGATGGGCGGAACTTCATACTCTGCGCACATTTGGTCTATGAATTGTTGAACTAAGCTACAACTATCGATCTTCGGCCACTGTTTTTTTGCTGACATGAATCACTCATGGGGGGAAGGGTTTTTAAATGTTTCGGTCTTTAAAAACTCAAATAATAACAAATTTTATCGCTTTTTTGCTTTTTCGCCAAAAGAGATGAAAGGCATGATTTGATAACAAAACTGAGAATGTCTAAAAACATGGAACGAATGATTGTTGGTGGAGGGTGCTTTTGGTGCGTTGAAGGCGCCTACAAAGACATTCATGGAGTTGAATCTGCACTGCCTGCATATGCAGGTGGCCCCAGCCCAAAACCGACCTACAAGGCAGTTTGTTCTGGGAGGACTGGCCACGCCGAAGTTGTGGAAGTTGTTTATGATGCAAGCATTGTATCCTACCAGACGCTCCTCGAGGTCTTTTTCACCGTTCACGACCCCACCCAATTAAACCGTCAAGGCAACGACATAGGCACTCAATATCGTAGTTGCATTATGCCAGTTTCTGAAAGCCAAAGAGCGATTGCTAAAGCAACGCTTACAAGCATGCAAGATTACTACGAAGAGCCAATTGTCACCACCATAGAAGAGCCACTGAATTTTATCATAGCTGAGAAAGAACATCACGATTACTACGCAAGAAACCCGCAGCAGGGATATTGCGCCGCCGTTGTCGGACCAAAAATTGCCAAAGTCAGAGCAAAACACGCTCACCTTTACCGATGAGCGCGAAAGTTTGGCCAACCGTGCTGGCCGTGATGTTCAAGAAGTGTCTGCAACAACAGTGAATCATGGTCAACAGCGTACCCATGCCTCCAACCCCAGTGAACGAACCTGTGCTCGGCTATTTGCCAGGTAGCGAGGAGCGAAAGGCACTTGAGGTCGAACTCAAGCGTCAATCCTCAGAAATTCTTGAAATTCCCTGCATCATCAACGGTGAAGAAATCTTCACTGGAGATATTGTAGAGCAAGTTATGCCTCACGATCATGGCCACGTGATAGCACGCGTCCACATGGCGGGTGAAGCCGAAATCAAGTCCGCTATAGATACAGCACTTGAGAGCCACACCATGTGGTCAACAATGCCGTGGCAAGCACGCGCAGCCATTTTCCTCAAGGCCAGTGAATTACTAGCAGGTCCCCGTCGGGCAGAAATCAATGCTTCAACGATGATCAACCAATCCAAAACATGCCATCAAGCTGAAATTGATTCTGCATGTGAACTCATTGATTTCTGGAGATTCAACGCTGATTACTGCCGTCAAATCTACGAAGACTTACAACCACCCGTCTCTCCTTCTTCAATGTGGAATTCAAGCGAAGTGCGACCATTGGAAGGGTTCGTGTTCTCAGTTACACCATTCAATTTCTCAAGTATTGCAGCAAATCTTCCCTCAAGTGCAGCATTGATGGGGAATGTAGGAGTTTGGAAGCCTTCTCGTAATTCATATGTCTCCAATTACCGATTGATGCGCCTTATGATGGATGCTGGCCTTCCCGCAGGAGTTATCAATTTCATTCCAGGAAAAGCAAGTCTCGTTGGAGATATGTGCTTGGGCCATCCCGAACTTGCGGGAATTCACTTCACAGGCTCTACTCGCGTCTTCCGACAAATGTGGCGAGACGTTGCTAACAACCTTGAACAACTGAAATCCTACCCTCGTATTGTTGGAGAAACTGGAGGAAAGGACTTCATCGTGGCGCACCCAGATTGTGACCGCCGCGCCCTTTTGGTTGCCATGTTACGAGGAAGTTTCGAATTCCAAGGCCAAAAGTGCAGTGCTGCAAGTAGAGCTTATGTTCCAGCATCAGTATGGTCCGCCATCAAAGACGATTACTGTGCGGAAGTCGCAAAAATAACGGTTGGCGACCCGCGTACATTCACGAATTTCCTCGGAGCAGTAATCGACAAGAAATCCTTTGATAACATCACAGGATACATTGACAGAGCTATCGCAAATCCCGATTGTGAAATCGTGACCGGAGGAACCTATGACGACAGTGTCGGATATTTCGTCCAGCCAACAACCATCGTCTGCAAGGACCCAAGAAGTGAGAGCATGGCGGAAGAGATTTTCGGCCCTGTTCTATCCGTTCATGTTTACGAAGATGCTGAATTTGAGAATATTCTTGAGTTGTGCGACACCACATCAGAATACGCACTTACTGGCTCAATTTTCGCAACCGACAGAACTCACATTGAGACTGCCCTCAACGCCCTGCGCTATTCTGCAGGAAATTTCTACATCAACGATAAGCCAACTGGTGCCGTTGTCGGGCAACAACCATTCGGCGGTGCTAGAGGTAGCGGTACAAACGATAAGGCAGGCAGCCCACTCAACTTGTTGCGCTGGGTCAGTCCTCGTTCAATCAAGGAAACTTTCGCACCCCCTCATGAGTGGACCTATGGGTTTCATCAGTGAAATCTCCTTCCTTACGGCCCCATTACCTGTAACTCACGTCCAGTAGCAAAACGGTAACAAAGGCGAACTGCATCATCAATTCCTTGATGAAGGAGAACCCCGTGGTATTACATCCCGCAATGATGAATGCTTCTGCCGAATGCTGTTTTTCAGTGACGAGTGATGGGCGAACTGAGCGGGACCAGAAACCATGAGGTGTTGATATTCAGCCAGTCTATCAACCAACAACCATCTATCAAGGAACGCCTCTCACTCCGATTCCCGAGGACCTTACCGTATGGAAGGCTTCCACACCATGGCAAACTGTTCGCTCAATGCTTGGCCTTGTGTTGGTATGTTTCTTTATCGCACAAATATCAGTTCTCATTGTTGCAGGTTTCATTGATGGGGACTTTAACGGAACCTTTGGCCCGTTCGAACCTGTATTGGCCTTCTTAGGAGGCATATGTTTGTCACCTTTGCTGATGTTATTCTTTTACCTAAGGCGGCCAAGGTTGACCCACAGCATCACTGCTGAGCCTCACCCTCAAGGAATCCAGCAACACATCCTCGCAGGAGGTAGCATCGTTCAATCACCTGTCCCTACAGTTGTTCGCCATCATTTGTTCCGTTCGACTGCCCCGCTTGAAATGCCTAGACCGCTCCATCTTTGGGGTTTGTTTTTCGGTGGAGTGATCTTATCTTCTGTTTGCCTCCTTCCAATGATGATTTGGGGGCCAACAGCATTGAGTGTTCTACTTGCACTTCTCATTGTTCTACCAGCATGGCTCATCGGTTTTGCGGCCCCTGTTTTTGCTTGGTGGTCAATAACTAGCAGGCATCTTGGAATCAACATCTCTAGAAGAAATGCAGAGTGGATTTTGGCTGCTGGAATGCTTTCCACCATTCCAGCCATCATCATCAATTCACTAATTTCACCATTGATTTTGAACATGGTCGGACTTGATGCAATGGAGCCAGGGTCATGGGGTGAAGGTTTCGTCCTCTTCCTTTCGGCGCCAATTGGGGAGGAATTAAGCAAAGCATTGGCAGTAATCGCTCTAAGCCATCTCATTATTTCACCTAAGCACGGATTTTACGTCGGTTCAACGGTTGGACTAGGTTTTGCTCTTCTTGAGAATGCACAGTACATCTCGATGGCACTTGTTGGAGATTACAGTAGCATATCTTACTTTTTCACGGCTATGATACGTGGATTGAGTTCAATTCCAGGTCACGCATTGTGGACTGGACTTTCAGGTTATGCAATCGGTTGTTGGATTGCTCGGGGAAACCGACTGCAAACATCAAGTGAACGCTCATCATATATCACGCACGACAGCAATGCTAGGTGGATTTTGTATAACAAAAACGGCACTCCCGAAAACACGACAGGGTGGGCAAACATTCCATCAGACCGTATGATGAAATTTATTGCTAGGTGGGAGAAAAATTCTTGGAATCTTCCAACTACAATTCCAATTGGTATTGGGGCGGCTATGCTAGGGCACGGATTATGGAACGGAACCTCGTGGGGAGTGGGCCGTTTATTGTCAAATTCAGACCCAGCAATTTCCCTTGTCCTACAATTAATTTGGATGGGGTTAATGGTTGCAACATTGTGGCTATTTATTCTTAGATGGCTACCAAGTATTGTCTTAGATAATGAAGACCAGCGTTTTTGATGAAAATTTAGGTAATCAATTCAAAAGGGATGTGCCTTTCCCAAAAAACATAGATTGGTCAATTTTACCATATTCAATCAGGAGGGGGCAATCATGAATGTCTTTGAGAACGGACTAAATCTGGGTAATTTGCTCGTAACAGTCGCTCTTGTGGCTGGTCTTCTTTTTGTTTCCTCAAAGGCACGGATGCTCGATAAAAAGGGAGCGAATGCTGCGGCCATATTGGGGTTAATCGTCGGAGGATTGGGGCACTGGACTTGGCTGTTAATTCTTCTCGGGTTCCTGTTGAGCTCTCATAAAGCGACAAAATGGCGTTTTGATGAAAAATCAAAACTCGGAATGTCAGAATCAAACGATGGTCATCGTGGATGGACCAATGTTGTCGCCAATGGAGCGATTCCTGGCCTCATGTGTGTATTCGCTTACCTAAGCGGCGATTATAGATCTTGGATATGGATGTTTGGCGCTGCAGTTGCTGTTGCAGCATCTGATACCTTTGCAAGTGAAATAGGATGCTTAGACACTCGGGTTCGCATGATTACGACATTCAAGCCATGTCGACAAGGTGAGAATGGAGGATTTTCTCCCAACGGCCAACTTGCTGCTGCTATAGGTTCAGGCGTTGTTGCCTTGCTAACACTAATTTCTTACTGCCTAACAATAAATGATATTGATTTCAATGATGGTTTACGATTGGCTGGGGTTCTTGCAATCATTGGTTGGGTTGGATGCCAACTTGATAGTTATCTAGGTGCTCTACTTGAAAACCGAGGTTATCTCACGAAAGGTTCCGTAAATGCACTCGCCATTACGGGGGGCGTCCTCATGATGTGGATTTACCGCGGCATGCCAATTTAATGCGTTTCCATGAGGCCATTGGATTCTTGAACCGAGACGCTTTGGTCGTACCATGGGGCGAAGACTATGGGTTCTCACTGCCGTTGCCCTGATGTTTTCATTGTCGATGGTAAATTCAGTTTTAGCCAATAACGACGAAGTCTTTGAACCTGGCTATGTGGAGTGGGAAATAAACAGTCATGAAAGACTCTATGTTGAAGGAGCAAATTCTGAAGATGCGGTGCTTCAGCGAGGACAAACAGATTCTGCTGTTGGAGGATTCACTGTCGGGGTAACGCCCAACCCTGTACCTGTATTCACAGTCCAAAGTCCACCAGTAGAAGAAGCTGTGAATGCAAGCGTGATGATGGGCGTTTACTTCTCTGTCATTTTGGACGGTGGGGTCGGGCCACGTACCTGCACCAATCAAGTATTCGTCGAAAAATCAACAACTCTCTACTACTCAGTGTCCGTAGGTGGCTCTGAAATATACACGGATGAAGTTAGTCAAGTTGTGGACAAGGTTGCTGAAAATGATGCTATGAACTTCTCAGGCGAAATGAAGAATGTCTCACTGAATCTTTCACCAGGAGACACCATTACGCTGAGTTTGGATATCTACCATCAATGCCTAGGAACACAGGCTAGAGTCCAGTGGGGTGGATTTGATTACAATAGTGGAGGTATTATCATGGAAGGTGTTCTTTACGAACCAGAAGCAAGAATTATTGTGGACGAATCTCGTTTGGCTCATGTTGAGTTGAGGCATAATCTACCATGGGGACTGGAAGATCTGAGAGACGAGAAATGGGAAATTTGGGGCCCACTTGATATTCGGGAAAAATCAACTCGTGATGGCGAGTTTTTGGTAGAAACCAGTGCAGGACGAATACGAATGGTTCGCGATTTTGGAGATAACGATTCTGTCTATACATGGTCTGGAGCAAAAAAACTCCCTATAGGTGACTTGAACCTTCAATTTTGCTTACGTACTATTGCTGGTGATTTGAACAGTGACTGCCATGCTGAAGGAATCCTACGCTTCGAAGTCACTGAAGGTGATTCTGGTTTCGCAAGCGCTGGACTGTACCTCACCATAACGACCTTCCTTGCACTTGCCGCCTACATATTCAATGCTTTTAGGAACGGTTTACTGCTACCTTTACCGATTCTAGCAGCACTTTTGGCGTTAGCCATGCTGACCTTACCTACCATTTTTGATATCCCGAATTTGGGAGCAGACGCAGTTATTCAACCAACAACGAAGGTGGTTGATTCACCATTGACAAATCTTGAAGGTGACGAATTTGGGTTAACCGAACTGCTTGACGGACATGAAGCCGTCATCATCGGAATCGTCCTTCCAGGTTCTGAAAACGGTCTTACGCAATCCAAACAATTGAACAAAAGCATTGACCAACTTGGTGACAGAGTTGCTGTTATTCAAATTGTGACTGGAAGTGATGCAAGAATGAGCGATGTTTCTTCGCTATCCTCTCAAATCAATGCTTCTTGGGAGTTCTATCTCGACAAGGACGGAACATTTTCTCAAAGCCTCCCAACTGGACGCTCTGATGCTATCGTAGTCATTGACCCTGCAATGCATGTTACCTTTTCTCAACCGTCCTCAGCCGCGATGCTTGACATCGTTGAAGCAGTTGATGAAATAAGCACAGGAGGCCCTAAGTCATCTGCTGCTTACTTTGGACTTATCTTTGGACCAGGTATGTTTCTTCTTTTCCTTGCTTTGCCTCGCGAAGAATGGGCTGTCCCCGAAGAGCCATTGCCCCCAGG
>DASCRS010000138.1:0-6220 GCA_034402455.1 Candidatus Poseidonia sp.
GAATGTATTTCAGCATCTTCTTTTAGGCAGTAGCGAAATACCCGTAGTGCAGATTTACGCGGTTCAGGAACATGGCCAAGGAAGCGATGGAATTTGATGGTATCGAGCATAAGGGACTTTGGAATTTTTAATGCCTTTAAAGATGATTTTAAATCAGCAGAATCAAATTCTATCAAAAGAAAGGCGAGACGATGTTTGACCGTCCAACTTGAATCAGCATACTGATCTAAGAGTGATAGAATAATCGGATTCACGAAACGGGCATTGGGTAATATGTATTGCACAGCCCCGTCTTCTGTCATCAATTTGATTATTGAGGCTGCATTATGGCCAGTCAGTATCTTTTGGAATTCGGTCCATTTTCTTTCAATAGCAACTTTTGCTAGGATTGGTTGTCTTAACTGCATGGCTCGGTGTAGTTCATTATCGAGCTTCCAGAGACCTAAGGTGCCTCTATCTAGAAATCGATATGCCCGAAATATCCTCAATCCATCTTCGTCGCAACGTTTCATCGGGTCGCCGACTGCGCGAACGATGTTTTCCGAGAGGTCAGCGATGCCATCAAACGGGTCATACAACCTCTTTCTAGCGACATCAACCGCCATCGAATTGAACGTAAAATCTCTACGGCTAAGGTCTTCAAGAAGTGAAACTCCCCATTGAACTTGTTCGGGCCTTCGTCCATCTCGATAGATTCCCTCACTTCGGAGCGTAGTCAATTCATAGTGCTGATCTATTCCTTTGATGGTAACGGTTCCAAATTCGATTCCTGTAGGAATTGCCTTTGTCCCAAAAATCGACATTACCGCATCAGGAGGGCAGGTTGAGCAGATATCAATATCTCCTATACGAACTCCAAGTAGCGCATCTCTAACACATCCACCAACAATCCAAGCACCATGTCCTGCATTTGCTAGGCTATTCAAAATTGCAATAACATCCTGGGGAATCTTATCAATCCATGCAGAGAGGGGCTCTGGGCATGGCAGACCACCAATGTCTGCCTCCTTTCCAAAATAAACCTCTCGCGTGTTCTCCATAGGGGGCCCAATCTACCAACGAGAGCCCACAGTTGAAAAACCATTATGCCTCAAAGTGTGTTGCACATGACATGGAATGGTCAGATAAGGATGTTCAACTCGTACCTTTGAGTTGGCTCAAACCGCACGAAGAGGTTAAACCGCGCAATAGAGATAAGTTGTTAGAGATGACTCGTCGTTGGGGTGGATACACAAAGCCTTTGATTGTAGATTCAAGAACTGGGGCTATTTTGGACGGACACCATCGTCACTCAATTGCTATCAAACTTGGATTGAATCGAGTTCCTGCAATATGTGTTGATTATCTTGAGAACCAACAGATTAGTTTAGATGTTTGGCCTGCTTCAGGGATAACCAGTCTTTCAAAAGAGGAAGTTATTGCGATGAGCCTATCGGATGATTTGTTTCCTCCAAAAACCAGTAGACATACACTTGCGGGAGATACTCCGCCAATTTTCATTCCTCTTGATGTCCTTATTGAACCACTCAAACATGGTCCTGGCGAGTCGTGATATATGCTTTCCATGAGGCGTTACCTTTGCCTTTTAGTTTGATTCCATGTTGTGGTTTTTCGGGCAGTTCAACTTGAGTTTTAGTCAGCACTCCTTCATGCGCTAAATGGAGTGTAGAGGTCGTATTTTGTCGCCCTTTCAATACAGATTTGAGGTGTGCTAATGATTGAATTCTGAGGCCATCAAGAGCGATCAACTCATCACCGACCTGGGTGGTCGTTCTTAGAGGTGAGCCACTATGGTATGTTGTGATGAAAATTTTCCCCTGTTGCCCTTTCAATCCAACACCAAGCCATCCAGTTGGTTCCTCCTCGGACTTCTCAGGCTCAATACTTAGCCTGAAAAATCGCATTGCCTTGTGAATGTCTGGAGCTTCTCTATTGTGAACGAGCCGGTCTAGATAAGGGCCTAGGCTTTTCCCGCCCGGAACGCCTTGAAGTGTTTTCCGAAGTGATTTGTAATCAATTCCTGCCGAGTTGCCAGTTTCGTATTCTAGGGCATAGCGTCTGCAAAGTTCTGCCATAAATTCACAAGCGCCATAGGTACCTTTACTTCGCTTTTGCAATTCTACATCCAAACACATTATTGCTAATTCACCTTCTAAGTAGTATGATATTTGATTTTCACGACTGTATGGTCCGCTTCTATAGAGGTGAATCCATGCATCATGGCTGGATTCTGAGAGCGATTCCCTGTGCATTCCGTTCTTGGTTGTGTGACGCTTCATTTTCCGTTGGAAATCCTTTCTCCAATCCTCTTCACTCCAAGCACCAGAACGAACGCATAGCATATCACCAAGCCAAGAGGTTCCCCCTTCAAACCACCAAAGAAGGTCAGTATGGACTTCTTTTTGGAGGTCGTAGTCCAAGAAATTCTTTGGGCGTAGGCGCTTTACATTCCATTGATGCAGGTATTCGTGTGAAAAAAGACTAACCAAGTCACGGTATTCATCAGCATGGTCAGGGAAAAGGCATTTTCTTGGCATCATTGATGTTTGTGAATTGAGGTGTTCCAAACCTCCGCGGCCAGTATCGGTTAAATGAAGAACAGTGGTATAAGTGCCCCATTGAGGCACTCCAAATAAGGCATGATGCTCTTTGATAATTCGTTCCATGTCAGAAATGAAGACTTCGAGTCGTTCTTTGTTGGGGATATGGCCGCCGCTGTCCCAAATCTTGAGGTTATGGACCCGTCCGTCTACAACATGAGTAATGTCTTCATTTTCGTTGATTTCAACTATACCGTCCCAAAAACAATCCCTGCCTGGGGCAGAGAAATGCCATGTAGTGACACCATTTTTGGTCTTTGATGGCTTTGAGGTTTCAAATTGCGTTGCAGGAGACCATGATGATGGTGCTGAGAGAGAAATATTATGTTTCATGTTCAAGCGTTTAGCGTCTATCCCTTTTTCTGGCATCATCCATGTAAAAGGAGGCATGAGGTGCAAATGTGTCTTGTCAAGGTGAGTTGAGCGAACGCTAAGTTCTGCAGCGAGCAATGTGTAGTTTGTGTTGACCACCTCAGTCTCCTTAGGAATTGAGATTTCAATGCCGTCAACCCCAACTCGTTTCCAGCGTAATTCTTTTCCAGCAGAGGATTTTGCTGTGAAATCAAATAGATGTTGCATTGGTTCTCGAATGAAGTATGAACCCGGGATCCAACGGGGAAATTTCAGGGTGAGTTTTCTTCCTGTGAATGGCCCTTTGATGGTAATGCCAACATGCAAGTGGTGATGCTCACCTTGTGTGGCGTCGGCTGTGAAAATGAGGTCCGAATCCGTCTTGCTCATGATGACAGTTCATTTGCGGCGGTTGATAGGTTCTCGCACGCCACCATGAGCAAGGTGGGTGGCTTTGAAGCCATGAACTGTGTAACTTCGTTTTGTATTTCAGGTTCATGTGCACGCCCTAGGAGCCGTTCAAGCAGTTTACTACGCTCAATCACGTCAACATTTTCATTACGAATCATTTTCCAACGCAATTCATCTTCGGATGCTCCTTTGTCCATGAGCCATCGGGCGATGATGGAGTGCATGTTTGATTGGAGCAGGATATCAATGATCATGTTGTTAGATGAATTCACAGTGTTTCGAAGGTAATGGGTAATGTCATGAAAATGCTTAGGTTCCAAATTTTTTGCTAGAGATTGAAGGCTGTTTGGATGGTGATTTGCAACATACAGAAATAGATTGACAATTTCTGTTTGGGTTCTGAAAAAAGGCTCAATGAATTTGAGTTCAACGGGTTCATCCCTAGCTAACAGATTTCTGAGAGATTCAATTTGAACCGACTCCGAAGTATCTTTGAGTCCGTTAGTTAATTGCTCAGTTGTGCACGAGTGATGTCGCATTGCAAGACTTCGTACTGAATCGTTAGGATGGTTGTGCATGACATCGATGGCTTCTTTGTCGCCATGAGCGAGCAAGGCATCTGCTGCTTTTCGGCGAACAACTGAATCATCATCATCAAGCATCATAATCGCTGTCGGCGTTGCATCTGTTTTCAGGGCCTCAAGAAGATTTGCGCCGCAGCGACGCACATTCACTGAAGAATGACTTGTGAGGTCAATTACTGCATCAATTCCAGCCACAGGACCCCATCGCCTGTATGCGTCTAGGGCCTTAGAGACGAACCAAGAATCGTCATCATCAAGCAGAGATTTGAATGCTTTGAGACTGTTGGGGTCTTCGAGTTCTACGAGGGTCCTAACTGCTCTTCTACGAGTCCGGATATCACGGTGCTTGAGCCGGCTCATAGCCCTGTCAAGTTCCCCTGCCATGTTTGGCCCAATATACGCTCCCTCATAGGGATGTTCTTTTCCACCAGCAGGGTTGTTATCGCATTTCAAGCCAAGCAAGGACAAGAATTATTGGAAGGAGGTAGAAAAGGCGACGGTGCATGATATTGGTGGATTCCATGTGTTCGATAACAGATGGCGGGAGAACTTCAACGGATGAAGAAGTTCTTCTCCGACGGTTGAGTGGAACATGTTGTTCAATGTAATCTAAAACAGTATTGCGCAGCATTGGGTTACGGCTACGTTGTTCTCCCCGTCCTACAATGTAGCGAATAGTATGCTTTTGCGCCATCTGAAGAGTTGCTTCAACGATGGCGAGTGGTTGTGTAGAATTGTGAAGGTCAATACGAACAGCCCTCCCATCTCCTCTTACATGGCTCAAAACTCTCCATTTGCCCTTGCCTTCATTAAATGGCTCTAGGCAGGCTCTTGCAGCATCAAGAGGGTCTTCTTTACTGTATAATGGAGCCCTTCTCCATCCGAGAAAGGGTCCAAGAAGAATTGCGCAAATTACAGGTGTAAGGCACATTAACTGAATCAAACGGACCAATTCATCTGGGTCGGTAAGCGCTGAAACTACAGCTAGGGAAAAACCAAGGAATAGGCCGATAAAGGCTCCCGCTTGTAAACCCGTCAGTAAGCCGATACGGGGGGGGAGGTCATCAGCCATACAAATGCGTGAATGACATTTGAATTGAAGGCTTTCCTCAAAGCAGGAATAAATCAATAGATACTATGGTCTGGGCTCAACATGGAGCGTAACGGATTACCCAACCGCTCACGAGAAGCAAAAATTGGTTGGTGGGTTCTTGGTATCTCTGGATTCTTATTCCTTTCTTTTTTCATTGCACCCTTTACTCTAGAACCTGGAACTGTCCAAGACACTGAAGGACGTGCCAATACGATTGATTTCTATTCAGAAGAGGGGTGGGGCTCCTCTGGAAATGAGCCAAATTCAGCTCATTTTCATGACGATGAAGAAGTACACACGCACGAAGGTTATGCATGGAGTGAGATGAATCCATATGCTGCATTCATCTATGCCTTTGGCGACCTAAATTGCCATCAAAAACATGAGCGTTCACTTGAATTTAATGAAAATCAAACTCCTTTTTGCACGAGGGACCTCGGAATCTTTTTTGGATTGTTTCTTGGAGGATTGTTATTCACTCGGCGTGGTTGGAATCGCTGGACAATAAGGGATACATGTCTCTCGTTGCTTCCTGAAACTTGGCTCTTGAAAATTTATGAGAACGACCGCCGGTTAATTGCTTGGTTGGGATTCGGCTTTTTGTTGTGTACTCCAATGCTATTCGATGGGTTTTTACAACTCCTCACGGCCTATGAATCTACGAATTACAAACGAGTGATGACTGGCATTCCTTTTGGTTTTGGATTGAGTGTGCTGATGTGCAGTATGTTTTCGTCTCGCGCCGATGCTTTCTCTGAGGCAGGCTCAGTGCTGTTACCAGGGAATTCAAAATTCACTCTCGCTGTACCCCTGGATCAAGGAGAATCAGAATGAACTGGTGGAGTATTGGACCACCAAATCAATAATTCAGAAGCATTCGTGGGAAGAGGACAACCTTCGTGTCCGCTCGTAAGAATGGAAAGTCTTTGATGTATGTCTGAAACAGCTTTCTTGAGTCCACTTGTAAGTGTCTTTCCTTCTTCGGTATAGAGTATTTCAACAAGTGCATCTGACCATGATTTGTCGGGGTTTGCTCTTCTCCAAGATGCGAGCGACGACCTAAGTGGCCACATAGCAAGTGTAAGGCGGGCAAATCCGAGTCTTTCGTCTCTTAGTTTGAACAGTTGTGCATCAGAGAACGGGACATGAGATTGCTGTTTGAATATCCAATGTTCGGTAAG
>DASCRS010000139.1:0-3251 GCA_034402455.1 Candidatus Poseidonia sp.
CCAAAGCCGCTTGAATTTGCTTGGTGAATTACATTTCTGCTGAATTATTGTATGTATTTTCAAACGGTTGGTTCTTGAAGGGCAGTATGTTGGCCGGAGCATGGTCGTAGAACTACCCTTGGACGAAGACGGTAATAAAATCGTTAGAATCGGGCACAGCCCAGACCCTGATGATGCATTTATGTTCCATGCGATGACAACAGGAGCGTTTCCTACGCCTGGTTATCGCTTTGTGCACGAGTTGCAAGATATTGAAACACTCAATCATAGAGCTATGAATCAGGATCTTGAGGTTTCTGCAGTTTCCATTCATGCTTATCCCGAAATAGCGAAGCATTACGCATTGATGAATTGCGGTGCTTCTATGGGCGAAGGATATGGGCCTATGGTCGTGACCATGTCGGGAGTTTCAAAGGAAGATGCGCGTTCCAATATCATCGCCGTACCAGGACTCAAGACAAGTGCCTATCTTGGCCTTCGTTTAGCATGGGGTGAATGCGAGGTTGCAGTTGTCCCCTTTGACGAAATAATTCCACGAATTCTTGATGGCACATATCTGAGCGGCCTCATTATCCACGAGGGTCAGTTGACATATGTTGAACATGATTTAGAAGTCTTAATCGACTTAGGTAAATGGTGGAATGGACGTACTGATAATTGGCCTATGCCACTTGGCGGCAACGTCGTTCGTCGTGACCTAGGTGAATCGGTTATGGAAGATATCACAAGGTACACGAAGATGAGTATTGAGTATGCTTTGAAATCACCCAAAGATGCTTTGGAATTTGCAAAAGAGTGGGGGCGTGGCATTGATGACGACACAAACAAGGAATTTGTGGGGATGTATGTTAACGACCGAACAATTGACTACAAGGAAGAAGGAAGAGCATCGATTCGACAATTCATCACCGAAGGACAAGAATTAGGCCTTATTGATTCAAATTTCGATGTTAAAAGCATTGATTTCATCGGTTCAGTTTGAGGTTTAACCTATGGAAGGAGATGAGCGCAAACCCCAACCGAGTCAGTATGGTTCTGTTGACCCCGCCCCTCCTAATCAAAGCGGTACTATTGCTAACTGGCGTGCAATCCTTCAAGATGATTCAATCCCCATGTTTCAACGAATGCGTGCAGTATTTTCGCTACGGAATGAAAGAAGTGATGATGCCTGCCTAGCACTATGTGCTGGTTTCACATCAACCAGTGCTCTTCTACGTCACGAACTGGCCTATGTTCTAGGGCAAATGCAGAATTCTATTGCTTTACCAACACTAACAGAGCGTCTATGCGATGCTGAAGAGCACGTCATGGTCAGGCATGAGGCTGCAGAAGCAATGGGTGCTATTGGAGATCGCAGTATTATCCCGATTCTTGAAAAGTTCTCAAGAGACCCACTTCCTGAGATTTCGGAATCATGTATAGTTGCACTTGATTTATTGGCTTGGGTTAGCGGTTCAGAGTTTGAAACTACTGAATGGTGAGAAAACATCCCTCAAGTTCAAAGACTATGATGGATTGGGATAATATGGAAGGATTCTAATGCCTCATGAACACATCCGTCTTGCACAAGCTCCAAACGGTGAACTCGGACCTCGCTGCCATGAATGTGGAGTTCGCCTTACTTTTGGCAATGCAATGGTACTTGACAAATTTTACGTGTGCTGGGATCACTATGTTGAAGCAACTGGTGTTGAATCAAAAACGAAGATTTCAGAGGCCGATGAGCGTTTCTGGATGAAGAACGAATCTTGATGGATTCCTTCAAGAACCCTCGGCCGTACCTTGTGGTGGGGGGAATAAGATGTCACAAGGTTGGGCTCGCTTTGCGCATCGTTTTGGCCAATATTATCAAAACTCGCCTCTATGGTCTCCTCCGAGACTAAAATCACGCGAATGGATGTTTATTCCCTTCGGCGGATCCCCTCCCATCAGACACAAAGCATTCTCTGGCGTGGAACAAGTGCGTTCATTTCTGTCTGAGCGCGCCATGCACTCTGTATTCTATTCCACTGCTTACTGGAAACGTCCCTTTGAAATGAAAATGGCTGATAAATTATGGCAAGGGGCTGACCTCATTTTTGATTTAGACGGCGACCATCTACCAGGTGTTACGGACAAAGATTTCCCAGGGATGCTAGAAGTAATTCACGAACAAGCCTGGTCACTTTGGAACGATTATTTAGAACCCGAATTCGGGTTTAATGAAGACCATCTACAAGTGACTTTTTCTGGGCATCGCGGGTTCCACTTACACTACCGAGACCCTGCGTTATTTCATCTCGATTCCGAAGCAAGAAGGGAACTCGTATCTCATATACGTGGGGAAGGAGTTGATGTCAGGGGAGGCTTGGCGCGATACCATGATGATTCGGCTCAAGGTTGGACCCGACGTATCCGCGATGGGATGGATGATATGATTGAAACACTGAGAAATATATCCAACAAAGAATCTAATTCGTTGGATGAACTGAAGCGTCTTGAAGCAGGGCTTCAATCACTCTTAGACCGTGAAGGTCAAACTTCGCAACGGACAGCCGAATCGATACGAAAACTTGCTGATGTTGTCAACCATGAGCAGCGCACACAACGACTTAAAGAAGGACGCTTTGAGTTGTTGGGGAAATATCAATCTCTCTTCTTAAATCTCTTGAAATCAGATACATCCGTTGTATTAGGGGCTGCAGGAGAAACTGATGAGGTGGTGACGATTGATGTTAGGAGGCAGATTCGTTGGCCTACTTCTTTACATGGTAAATCGGGCATGCGCGTTTCAGAGTTCCCCTTGAACCGCTTAGACCCTGACGGAACTAACCCATACAATCCATTGTACGAAGCTCTTGCATTGGGTATGGATGAATCAATTGAAGTCGAATTTACTGTTGACGATGCAATCGCACAATTTGAAGACCGTAGAATAGAATCAAAAATCGGCGATAGAATTTCAATTCACGAATCTGGTGCTACGTTTTTAGTGCTCAAAGGCTGGGCTAAACTTGTTTAAATTCGCAAATCCTCTATTTGTCTTCAAATGGATAATTCCCTTAGCGTTTTGAGGTAAGGTTCAAGGGTGGTTCGCCATCCCTTCATATGAGGTGAGTCCTTTGGGTCTGCGTAGAGGTAAGAAATCTAAGAAACAAGATGCCCCCTTGCCAGCACCTGGATTGCCTATGCCGCCTGGTGCTTTACCTCCAATGCCATTGCCTCCCGGTGGCGCACCTCTCCCTCCTCTTCCTGCCCAAAATTTGCCGATT
>DASCRS010000140.1:0-7495 GCA_034402455.1 Candidatus Poseidonia sp.
TCTTCCAAGAGTAAGCAGGCTTCGTTGAGCCAAGGGACGAAAAATCGGTTCACAACGAATCCAGGTCGGTCGGCGCAAACGATGACAACCTTGCCCAACATCTTGCAATATTGGACCACTTTGTCAATGGTTTCCTGGCTTGATGACTTTGCTGGAATAACCTCAACTAAGCGATTTTTAGCCGGATGATAGAAGAAATGAAGTCCCACAAAACGGTCAGGTCGCCCCGTTGCTTCTGCAAGAGCATTAACTGAAAGAGATGAGGTGTTGGATGCAAGAATAGTATTTTGACCACATACCTCATCAAGGGTAGAAAAGACTGCAGTCTTTACATCAAAGTCCTCGAATACTGCTTCAATGACTAGGTCGGTATCCTCTGCAGTGGCATCAACGCCAATAACTCCAGTGATACGCCCTTGTATATCTTCAACTTGCTTTGGAGAAAAAATTCTACGCTCGACCGCTTCGGAGAGAAAATTAGCAATAATTGACTGCCCTCGCTCAACCCATTGTGCTTCGCGGTCCACCATTTGGACATCAAATTCTTCTTGGGCGCTTTTCTGAGCAATCCCTGAGCCCATGTTCCCTGCGCCGACGACGGCTACCCGCTGAATAGGTTGCATAGTGTTGCGCAATCAAACGATGCTCATGAAGCATACGGATGGTTCACAATGACGAAATCTCGTCCCATGCTTGACTCATTTTGTTGTGAAAACGCTCAGGAGAAAGAAAATCCACATGTTGGATGAGGGACATGTCAGGCTGACGAGGGGAGCCGTTTCGGGCAAGCCAGCGACCATGTGCATCGTTAATTGCTTGACACCACTTTGATTGGTCTTCAGCATCCAAACAATGGCCTTCAGGCATCAATTCATTGTGCGCTGAGCAATCTGATACTATAGCTGGCTGCCCTGCTGCCATTGATTCAACGGGAGGATAACCAAAACCCTCGGCACCTGAAGGGAATAGAAGCGCTTCAGTATGCCAACGATAGAGATTGAGCCGTTCATCGCTCACCTCTCCTCCGACTTTGGTCCATGGAACTCCGTGTTGTGCTGCATATTCACTTGCAGGCAACCCACCGTATGGACACGCATCGTTTCCAATGTGATAGATTCGTATTGAGTGAAGGGTTTCGTTCGGCAACTGACTCAAGGTGCGGATAAGGAAATTCAACCTCTTTCTCGGGTCATGACTACCTACAACAAGAAAATTACATGTTGATGGAGAAAGGTCTTCGGGGGCCGGAGGGAGTTGTGAGGGAGGAGAAAATTTAGCAACATCTAGGCCGTATGGAATCCTGTACAATGGTATGTTTGGAAAATGCTTCTTGCACATGATTTCAGTTGCTTTGGTATTGCAAATAATACCGCTCGCCCGACTTATCCCCTTCATCAGTCGTTTCAAATCAGAACGTCTGTACCATGGCGGGTGTAATTCACCGACCTCAATCTGTTCATCACTTAACGAAAGTACTTTGGGGAATAGATGGAAAAAATCATGGACATAAATCACGATTGGGACTGGGGAATGTTTCGGAATTAGATGCGCCTGTTCTTGATCGGATATATGGACGAGATCGATAGAGCGGTTGCGGTGCATCTTACGAATAGACGCCTTTACCTGCTTGGGGTGAGTGAACCAACGCTTGAAAATACGACGTAAACCTGAAGCGCCTTCGCGAAGTTGATATTCTTCAGTTCCTGCATAATTCCAAAGATGAATATGTCCATCTTTGAGCGAGGTGCGAAGGTCGTGAAAGGCCCCCCCAAGACCCGAATACTGCGACAGGATTCCTCCTCGAACAAGCAACACGCGCCGCTCTAGGGGCGAGTCATTGTCTTGAGCCATGAACTGCGGATGGCGCTGGACTTCTTCAAGGAACCACCTCCAAGTCTCAAGAAGAACGGTTTCTCAAGTGGAGAAATTGTATGGGTGTAGAAAAGAAATCAAGTAGTGGTGATGCGCGCATCACCTTGAAGCCTATGCCAAAACCTCCAATGAAAATTCCCTCTGACGCATTTGCAGCCCTTCAAAGTAACATTGAGGGGACCCTTGACAACGGCAAGGTCATTCGCTCAACACTCGCAGCCTATTCAAACACAGGCCCCTATAATGCAGATTGGGAAGTTGAAGCCGCTGTAGAAGCGCTCCATGTCTTCGGCTCTCGTTGGACCATCGAAATTCTAGCCACGCTATACATCACTGGGCCACGACGATTCAATGAAATGAAAAATATGCTTAGCGGTATTTCAAGTCGGACTCTCTCTGACAAATTGCGATTCCTTGCCGATGAAGGCTTGGTACTCCGTATCGTTACTGAAGGACCTCCCGTGAAGGTCAGTTACGAACTCAGTAAACACGGACTTACCTGCGGGCGTTTGCTTTCTCCTTTGGTGGCTCATTTGAAAGTGAAAATGGGTTCCGTTCAAGAAGAATAAAAATTAGGGCTCAACTCTGTCCTGTTGAACTACACGCTCGTCTTGAAGATTAAACGCAGTAAGAACTGCGGGCATGCCTTGCTTTCCATGGTACAGACATGTGTCAATACCTATTGCAGCAGGGCGTTTGTCTGCAAGACATAATTCACTTCGCCATACCTTCCCCCAAGATATTTCAGAATGACCTGGTAGACTTACGGTAGGAGTATGGCCAAACACCACGGTTCGCTGTTCATCGACAGGATTTGTTGTTTGATGGAATTCCCGACGAATCCACAGATACTCTTCTTCTGTTTGCTCCTCTAACGGTAGTTTCGGGTCATATCCTGCATGAACTAATCTCCATTTATTGAGAACGATATGAACTGGCAAACCTTGAATCCACTCAATGTCACTCCTCACATGCGCATCCAAAGTTTGCTCTTCAAGTTCTCCAAGATTATTTTTAGCGGCATCAATATACGAACGAATGGTTGTATTTCCACCGTTTTTAATCCAAACTAACATGTCTATATTTGGATTTTTGAGATTCTCCAATGAAAAATTTTCAGCCATCATTGCTTCATGGTTTCCTTTCACACTGACAAAATGACTGTTATTTCGAACGGTATGGATGACTCCGAACGAATTTGGACCGCGATCAATGAGGTCACCAAGCAAAACGACCCAATCATTTTCACCAAGTTTAAGTTGATCAAGCAGAGAAATAAAACTCTGGTAAAAGCCGTGAATATCTCCTATAATCCATACATTGTCCCCGCGTTCTAAGGCTGTTTCCAATTCAATTTCTATCGTTTCATTTCTCAAATGTGTCATACTAAAAACCAACACAAAAATAGACCTTTTAGGGTATATGAATAAGCAATTACATGGTATTCAATGACACATTTTACCGATGGTTTAAGGGAGGAGAAGACCAACCTCACGCTATGCCTCTTCTCTCGCAGTGGGTGCGTCAACGCCCTTGGCTTGCCGCTGGATTGGCAGGTGCAGCAAGCAGTGTTGTAGGCCTTGCAGGAGGGGTTGCTGCGGCTGCAAGTGCGGTTGGAGCCATGACAATGGGTGGAATCTCAACTAGGGCAACACATCATGAGCACCCGCTTAGACGCAGAATTCTTTCAACGCTTGAAATCCATCCAGGACTATGCTATCGTGAATTGCAAAATGCAATGAATACTGCGAATGGAACACTTAGGCATCATTTGGATGTGCTTCAAACTCGAAAATCCGTAACAGTACTTCCTGTGAACGGACGCACCTGCTATTTTGCAGGAGCACCCAGCCAAGTCGAAGTATTACGTAGCACGGTAATCGGTGAAGAAAGAATGGCTCAGAGCCTTCCAATCGGCCTCTCTCTTGTTCAGCGATTGATTTTGGAGAATATAGAACGAGAAGGTGTGCCTCGTTCCCAAGCAGAACTTGCTCGGAGGCTTGGGAGAACTCGAGCCACGGTACACAGTGCTGTGAAAGTACTGCGACGACGAGGAATCCTTCGTGATGACCGAATTGAATTGATGCCTCACATCGACCTCAACATGTGTTGGCAACCTCATGGGAGTGTAGATTATGAGTGGAAGGATGAGCGAAGAACCTCTTGACTCGCTTCATCCCGTTGTTTTGAAATCTACCGCTTGAGCGGCATTTATTGCATAGACTTCAAAGGCTCTCGCCATTGCCTTCCCTTCGGTAGTTGCATTGTTTACGGTCCGCATGGTTGAACTTCCTTTACCATCTTCTGACCGCGAAGTTGACGCGCTGGTTGAATGGATTACTGATACACTTTGTTTGGTTAGAAAGCGCGGTGACGCGATGGCTGATAACGGAAGAGCTGGTCCAGTCCATCGTCTGCTTCGAGACCACTTATTTGGCCAACCTGATGCCTCATGGGATGCGCAGATGCTAGCAGATGAACTCGCATTAATGCCAGCATCACTCAACCATCATCTCTCAAGGTTGGTCGAATGTGGCCTAATCGGCTACACAAACGAAGGAAAAGGATGGCGCCGTTATTTCCTTCGAGGTGGGTCATTGAGTAACGCTGTTGCCTTTTTCCAACAGAATTGTTCACTGATAATCAGCCAAAGAATGGAGACTCTTGAGACTTATTGGAAGCGAACTGGGGAGCCCATGGAAGTGGAGCTTCCCGAGCCAGAACACGCTCCCTTTATGCTTGGTTTAGCCGATCATCGCCCAATGCCCTCCGATTCAAACGGTAGTGTTCTTTCCCATTGGATGAATGATTTTGGTATGCTAGGAGAGCGGCCTGGAAAGGAAATCGCAAAAGACTCCCTTTCTGTTCGTTTGATGACAACTCTGCTTGAGCGCAATCTTCCACTTTCCCTAGACGAAGCAGTTGAATCCCATGGCGGCCAAAAGGCTCGTATTGGACGTATCTTAGACCGATTCAGAGCCTCTGGAATGGTTGAGCGTGTGGCGAGAACGGACCGATTAAGTGTCGCCTTATGGACGGCAATGACCACACAATACCAACGTCGTGGCGAAGATTGGATGCTCAAGAAAGGTGGTTTTCAGCGCTTGTTGAACAACCAGCAGCAAAATGACTTACTTAAAACTCTGAAAAATGGAGCCCTCAATGTAGATGATGTCGGACGTCATTTGAAAGGAATGGAGGCTCGAGACCAAATGCTACTACTGAACCTACTTGGGGGGCGATTGCCGATGGGATACCGATTGTCTGGGCCATCACCATCAGCCATAAAACGCCGAGTTCAAGACCGGATGGACCGGGTTCTAAGAAGAATGGTGAGAGTGGCAAAATTGCTCGATGAAGCACTTCAAACCTCTAATTGAAAGGGAAATGCTTGAAACAATCCCAATTGAGCGAAATCCATGACCGAGTTCATCCAACCCGCACCAGGGCCTTGGGATGGCGATGCTCGGCCACTCTTTTTGGCCCCGATGTCAGGTGTTTCAGATCTTCCTTTCCGGCTATTGTCCAAAGAATGTGGTGCTGATGTCACTATTACTGAATTTACCAATTCCACAGCACTAACCCGTGAGGCAGCAACGTCATGGCGAAAGATGGAAACCCATGATTCCGAAGTCCCATTCATTCCCCAAATATTTGGTGGAGACCCTGGAGATATGGCGGAGGCGGCCGAAATGTTGGCTCCAAGTGCCGACATTATCGACCTAAATTTTGGGTGTCCTGCACCGAAAGTTACCAACATTTGTGCTGGGGCTGCTTTGATGGGTGAACCCGACCGATTGGTAGAAATGGTCCATGATATCGTTGAACGAGTAGATACTCCAGTTACTGCAAAAATGCGCCTAGGTACTGGAAGTGGCCAAAATAATGCTACTGAAATATGTCAACGCTTAGAAGAAGTGGGTGCTCAACGTTTGTGCATACACGGGAGAACCCTGCGTCAACGTTACACTGGTGTTGCCGACTGGGCATCTATCAAGACGGCAGTGGAGGCAGTAGAAGTGCCAGTCATTGCCAATGGGGATGTTATCGACGCACTTTCTGCCGCAGCGTGTTTGGAGCATACTGGAGCTGCTGGTTTGATGATAGGTAGAGGAGCGATTGGACGTCCATCTGTTTTTGCCGACATCAAGGTAGGTTTGGGCTGGATGGATGAAAAGGAAGTGCCTTGGATTGCGGAGAATGAAGAATGGTACAACCTTGAAGGCGTCCAACAATCTTTTGCTGCGCGAAGATGGTGCTGGGACCGATACATCGAACTTTGTGAAGAAACGGTGGGAATTCAAGCACGGTGGATGAAACGTCATGCTATAGCATTCACGAAAGGGCTGCCAAATGCGAAGAAGGTCAGAACCATAATGCACGACCAAAATACGCCCAAAGCAATGGCTGATGCAATTAGCAATTATCTCGCCACGGGAGTTTGAAGAAACTCAGAAAGTGGATTCCCACTCTTCAAGGTCGTTTGCTTCTGCCCACGCCTCATCGGTTGTTTCACCACGGACCTTGAGAACTTCGCGGGCCAGAAGCCAGTAAATCAAAGCAAGCGAACGGCGACCCTTGTTATTTGCAGGAAGGGCTATATCGACATTACGAAGATGGTTATTAGCATCAACAATACCAACGATTGGAAGTCCAGTAGCAACGGCTTCACGAAGCGCTTGTTGGTCAGCAGCAGGGTCAGTTACGAAAAGGACATCTGGTTCGATGTAGGAGCGAAGCGCCGGATTGGTCAATGAACCAGGAATAAAGCGGCCAACGGCAGAGTGTGCACCAACAGATTCTGCGAATTTGCGGGCAGGGCGTTGTCCGTATTGACGAGCACTGACAACCATAATAGACGGTGCGTCAAAGGTATTGAGGAAAGCCGCAATTGAACGAATTCGGGCGTCAGTGGTGTGAATATCAAGAAGGTAAAGGCCGTCTTCACGGACACGATCAATGAAACGGCCCATGTCGGCACTCTTCTGTTGAGTTCCGATATTGACGGCGCTCTCCTCATAGGCTTCAGCAGAGACTAGCAAACTTCCTTCATCGGACATAATAGGCCACAGCAAGCCGCCCACAGACCCCCTGTATTAAACCGCTTCGTCGCAAATTCGTTTACGCTCAATTGAATTTTTAACAAAAACAAGTAGGGAAAAGGTATCAAAAAGAGAGTGCTGTAGCATAACTTATGGCGGAGGACACTGGGAAAAAAACAGTGGCCTACGAACCAACCCATCCCAACGCCACCATCACCGAGGAGGGATACTGGAAAGAAGAAAATGGGGCGCTTCTTGCAGTAAGTGCTAGCGATTTGGAACGATATACCTACTGTCCTCTCTCATGGTCACTCGCAGCTCATGGTCATGATGGAAGGGGTAAGGAGATTGTCAAGGGGCAAGAAAACCACAAAGAAATTCACAAAATATATTCAAAATACCAATTACTTCAGTTTCAAACCAAACGGAACCTTCTCATCTGGCAGTGGTGGTATGCCATTATTTTGGTATTGGTGATTGATATCTTTCTGTTTAGAGTAATTGATGCTTCCGAATTTGTGATCACTGAGATTTCAAAACTTCTTGTCACTTGGGCCATCTCTTGCCTAGCGGTTGGGATT
>DASCRS010000141.1:0-4521 GCA_034402455.1 Candidatus Poseidonia sp.
TTTGTCTGGAAACAACAAGTGCAATTCCCATGAATGCTAGCACTGCTACGATGTAGATCAAGTAAGGAGTTTCTTCAACTTCTTCAGCATAAACCCAGTTGATTTCATCCGAAGCAGTTCCATTAAGGTCTGTAATTAAGTCGCCAATTTCGGCGAAAGTGGCTGGCAGTAATGCTTTGCAATCAAGAGATTGCATTCCCGCATCATACATGTACCACACTAATGGAATATCCTTTGATTCACCCGGTTCAATAGTAGCGGTCAATGTTGAAGGTTGTGTGTCGGCATCTTCGCCATCAAAATAGCAGCGGAAGTTTGCTGATGTTGAGACATCACCTGTATTGGTTACGGTAATCATGGCCCCGATACTTCGGTTCACAGTAGCTGTATTGGCTTCAGGTTCAATTGATGTTACCGTGACATATGGAAGCGGGAGTTCGATGGTCCCATAGGCTGAAGTGGGGGCATTAACCGTAGTTGCATACGAACCCCAAGGACTTGAGGAACCAATAGATAGCGTAATGGTAGAACTTTCCTGCTTAACTACTCCATTTCCGTCCATCCATTCAATGATTCTTTTGTGCTCGGTTGTAGGGTCGCTGGATACCAAGATTATTTGACCATTGGAATCAGTCAAGTCGTTCCAGTCCGCCTTTGCATATCCTAGGTCGGTGATGTCAAGGCTTCCATTCGGGATATTGGTCTGTATGACTCGCTGTGAGAGAAGTCGAATCCAGCCATCTGTAGAGCCACCAGTTCCTTGGGAGTTGGTATATGAGATTGTGGCTTCATCATGAAGAATGATATCTTCATCAGTTCTCGAACCACTAATTGTGGCATCAGATACTGTGACGCTTGCTGTGGTTGCGGCTGAAATAGGCGCACTGCCCATGAGCGTCGCATCATCAAAATTGCATACACTCTCACAAGAGATGTTAGCCCCTTTGATCTGGCTTGATATTACAGAAATACTGCCATGTGCAATGATGTCGTAGCCAGATTGGAACCAGTACAAGGGTGCGTTTGTACCATTGATGTTTTGAGCCATTTGCGTTATGGTTGTCCCTCCTCCATAAATTGCCTTGGCCCAAAGCAGGTAGGTTGGAGTGAAGTAATATGTGTCAAAGGATACAATAAGGTCATCACCACTAAAATTAGCGTCAAATTCAATGATATTTGTTCCACTTTGTTGCATAGAAGTTGAGGCATTAACTGTGGTTTCACCCAAAGTTATGTTGAATTGAGTACCGATTGGAATCGTATGGTCAAATTTGAGTTGTATTTTCCCCTCTTGTCCCAAATCTCCGAAGTTGAGTGTGACTGATGCTAGTAAGTTGTTTACACTCATTCCCGAATTGATGTTATTGCTCAGTAATGCTCCGTTTGTAATCACTAAATTCCCACCTTCTTCCACGGTGATAGATGAATCCATTTCCATTGTAATGTTCGCGCTCACAGTGAGCGTAGACCCATTGGCAACGGTGACATGACCGTCCATAGTAGCGTCTTCGTCCCAGTTTTCATCACTCGATAGATTGACGTCTTCTCCCGTGGCAGGAGGTGCAGCACCTGCCATTGGCATGGTGAGAAGAAGAAGCACAATGATGATGGCGGATGGCCGAAATAGGGTTCGCATGGTTTCGTTCACAGAACATGAGCGAATAATACTTCGTCTGTTTTGCAGTTGGAAAGGGCATACATCTCGCACGAAGGTCTTATGCGTCGGCTTCTAACCAGTAGAAACATGGATGAGGCGACCGTTGTGGTAATTGGTAGCGGCGGGCGGGAGCACGCGCTCTGTCTTGCCTTGTCCAGTTCTCCAAAGGTGGGCACAATCCACTGCATACCAGGGAATGCTGGAACGGCACTTCTTGCCCAAAATCACAACCTAGTCGATTCCTCAAATGAAGGGATCATTGCTTTTGCGACCTCAGTTTCTGCCTCATTGATGGTTGTTGGCCCCGAAGCACCTCTTTGCGATGGACTCGCGGATTTATGCAGTGATTCGGGCTTGCCTTGTTTTGGTCCTGTTGCGGCGCTGGCTCATCTTGAAGGCTCCAAACTGCATGCCAAATTGACGATGAAATCAGCTGGCGTGCCGACTGCAAATTTTGTTGAACTCAATTCCAAATCCGATATTGAGGCGGCCTTGAACCTGTACGGTTCGTCGCCTTGGGTCATCAAACGTAATGTTTTGGCAGGTGGAAAAGGAGTGGTTGTCACTTCGGACCGTGATGAAGCTAGGAGTTTCATTTCCTCTTCAATAATGACCGATGGAATGGTGCTACTAGAAGAATTTCTCCCAGGCGAGGAGGCTAGTATGCTGGTTGTAATGGACGGACAATCCTTTGTAACTCTGCCAGCGAGCCAAGACCACAAAAGAGCCTACGACGGTGACGAAGGGCCAAATACTGGGGGCATGGGCGCTTATTGCCCTGCACCGGTTGTGACTCCGGTTGTTCACGATAGAATTCTAGAACGCATTGTGGCCCCCATGCATTCACACCTTTCCAAGCAATCTATTCCGTACCGCGGCGTGTTATTTGTCGGACTTATGATCGACGAACATGACGACCCCTATGTCGTTGAATTCAATGTTAGATTCGGGGACCCCGAATGTCAGGTCACATTGCCACTCATCTCAAGTGATGTTTTTGATTTACTTCATGGAGCAGCTACTGACACCCTTGAACCATCTTCAGTAAAATTCAGTAAAACTTCGGCTCTGACCGTTGTTTTAGCATCCGAAGGTTACCCCTCAAATCCGATCAAAGGCCGAACGATTCAAGGAATTACCGTTGACAAGGGTGATAAAAATCCTACAAATTCTTGGATTAATTTTGCTGGTGTGAAAGAGGGCGAAGAAGGTCTAATGATTGCAAGTGGCGGGCGCGTCCTTTCATGTACTGCAATTGCCGAATCCTTAGAAGATGCTCGGGAATCTGCTTACCAACTTTTGAACCAGATAAAACTCGAAGGTGGGCATTTCAGAACAGACATCGGATTTCGTGCCTTCTCCGGCGAGTAAAGTCATTAAAACACTAAAAGCGAAAATAATGCATAAAACGGGCACTGATGGGCTATTGGGACTGTATCTAAACCCGTCACCTTCAAGAGGGGTTCACAAGTGGGCAAAACGCTTCAGCCTTGAGGCTGAGCCTTGAACAGAGGGAAACAACATGAATGATGAAACCGATATGAAGGCAGCACAGCCAAATATCGCCTTGGGGTGGCTCTTTGCTCCCCTGGCAGTATTGCTGGCTCTTGCTGCTATGAAAATCGTGGGAATTACCTACGAAATGGACATAACAAACCTGATGCCGATGATTGTCGTCGCCATCGCAGGCATGCTGGCCATTGTGCCTCGTGCAATTCTCGTTCCACGTGGAATCTCATCTTCGCTTCTCTCCCTCGGAGTGTTGGTGGTATCGCTTGTTGGTGCCGAGGCATTGTACATGTTCACAGAAGTCGGTGCGTTAGCATCGATGATGTTCGCGTTAATCGTCATCCTGGGGTCAAACCTGGACATGCGTGGACGTCACGAATGGAATACAATGTTGACCTTTACATCCGTTGGATTGTGGTTAGCACTCGCTTCGGCGGGTGACTACATCCATTCTGAAACGCTTGAAACCGCATTTGAGTTTGGTTTTACTACTGAAGGCGGCCAGACGGTCCCAATCAACAACCTTGCTCACCAAGCAGCGGCTTATGTCTTCTTTGCTTACTTTACCATGTTCGCAGCCCTTGGGTTGCTTATTGGTGTCTTCGCAAGAGGTATTGCAAACCCTGCGGGCCGTGAAGGCTGGTTTTCGTTTGTAAGCGAGAAAGGTGGCTGGAATGCCTCCTCTGCCCCTCTTATTACAGCACTCGCTGTTTGGGTTCTTGCCTTTGCAGGATCCTTGTGGCATTTCAATTCAGTCGAACTCGTGGACCAATTACGATTGACAACTGAGGAGAGTTATCACGGCTATGTTGGATATTGGGCTGCTTTCTTCACAGGAGTCGTTGCTTTTATTGTTGCTGCAATGGTTGCAGAACGATGGTTCACACGTGCTATGCTAACTGGTTCTATGTTTGCTCTTTACCAAGTTTCATCTTGGTATGAAGACAAGATATGGTACACAGAAAATCTTGCGGGAACTTGGGGTGCTTTGCTCTGGTTGGGTATTACATTCTTTATTTGCGTTGGTATTTACTACATTTCCATTCACGAAAAATTCGGTGGATGGGCAAACCGTGGAGAGCACGAGCCATCAAACTCACGCCTATTCCTTAGGGAACATGGCGCTGGATTGATGATTGCCCTTGCGTTTATCATGGGTCTTGCAATTCGTATTCAGTGGTATGCCGTACCATCCATGAATGCCTTTGGAACTGGCAACTGGGACATGACTGGCGGTTCTGACCCTTGGTACATGAAGCGTGTTGTTGATTATATTCTTGCCAATAACGCTCATCTTGTCGTTGATGCAGACCGATTCTATCCAATTGGTGGAATCAATCCTCGACCTCCGCTAT
>DASCRS010000142.1:0-3117 GCA_034402455.1 Candidatus Poseidonia sp.
GCTGCTATGATACGTACAAAGGGTGAGGCAGGAACTGGGAATGTGGTTGCGGCTGTCACTCATGCTCGCTTAATTGACCAAGAAATTAGACAAATTCAATCATTGGACAGTCAGGGGCTAGATTTAGCAACAGAGGCAATTATGGAACGATACAAAGTTCTGTCCGACCACTCTGAACTACCTGGTAATCATTTACATACCCCATTCGGACCGATCGATTCTGAAATGCACGATGGAATTCGTAGTGTACTAGAGGATGTGCACCGATTGGGCCGCCTTCCAGTGGTGACTTTCTCAGCTGGAGGAATTGCGACACCTGCCGACGCCTCACTCATGATGCGCATGGGAATGGACGGTATTTTTGTTGGCT
The DNA here is from genome assembly GCA_034402455.1 of Candidatus Poseidonia sp. Lineage (GTDB taxonomy): Archaea > Thermoplasmatota > Poseidoniia > Poseidoniales > Poseidoniaceae > Poseidonia. The sequence continues at coordinate 371 of DASCRS010000142.1, forward strand.
CTGGAATATTCAAATCCACCGACCCAAAAACCATGGCTGATGCTATCGTTATGGCAACAGCGCACTACGACGATGCAAACAAAGTAGCAGAAGCGATGGCAATGATGGTGGGAGAACCAATGAAGGGTGACGAGTTAGAGACCCTTGAATTTCGCCTTGACCAACGTGGCTGGTAATTCAGTTGAGTGGGTCTGCAACGCCCTCTTCACCGAGTGTCCACTTTAGCGTCTTAACGACGCCTTGCAAGGCTTTATGGTTGCGAGCAGATTCCTTCATGCCTTCCTTATCTTGTTCGGTTTTACATTCCTCGTACCATTCCTTCCACTGAATCATCCTCGCTGTGGCTTTTTCCAGCATGACTTCAATCTCCTCCCAAGTTCTATCATAACTTCTCACGGGTTCAGCGTCTTTTGACATAGCAAACATGTCATTCCGAACTTGGGTCCTATTTAGGGACTCTGCCGTCAAAAGTTATTCCGAAGGGGGAATAAGAGCAGAACGCAAAATCGAGCCCGATGAAACCACCTGACCATCCCCAATAACGCAATCAATGAGAACAGCACCTGCTTCAACAATAACTTCACGGCCTAAGATTGAACCCTTAATCTCGGCATTTTCAGCCACCTTACATCCTTTCATTAAGAGCGATGAAATGATCTTTGCTGAGGATTCAACAACACAGGATTGTGATATAACTGATGATACGGCATCCCCATGTACAATTGCATCTGTCAAAATAAATCCATCATCGCCCACCCATGACCCCTCTGGGAGTGAAAACGGTAGAGATTGATACTGCTGGAGAAGTGTCGTTTGGGCGCGGAGAAGTTCACTCGGATGACCGACATCAAACCAAACACCATTGATGGTTTCAGCGTACATTGGCCAACCTTTTTCCAGAACAAGAGGGAATAACTGCTTGCTGAAATCAAATTTTTCACCTTCTGGAATCAAATCAATAACTTCTGGTTCAATAATGTATAAACCTGCATTTATTACATTACTAAATGCTTCCTCAGGGGCAGGCTTTTCCTTGAATTTACTAATGAATCCTGAACGAAGAGAGCCATCAACCTCACCGTCTTGTTCTGATGACAGCCCCACAATTCCGAATTCTGATGGATTATCAACTTCCCAAAGTGCCATGGTTACTTTGGCTTTATTCTCCCTGTGTTGCTTAAGAAGGCGATTGATATCGAATGAAGCGACTGAATCTCCCGAACCAACCACGCAGGTTGTTTGTATTTTTTCGCGCAAAAGACCAACACTACCTGCTGTACCCATCGGGGTGGATTCTTGATTTACTGAAGCATGCAAACTAGAATCACCAGAATCATTCCAAGTTGCGACATGAGCCTTGAGTTGCTCTCCACGGTAACCGGTTGTGACGATGATTTCATCTATTCCAGCATCAGCCATTGCCTCTTTTACAAAATCAATCACTGGTCTTCCAATTACTTCTACCATCGGTTTTGGTCGTGTTAGCGTGAGTGGGCGTAAACGCGAACCTTGGCCGCCAGCCATGATTATCCCAATCATAAGATAGCCACCTCATCGGCGACGAATAGGCCCAAGTCGGCGCATATTTTTCTTTTTCGATGATGTTTTGGTACGGTTAGAAGAAGAAGCAGTATCGTCTTTGCCCAAACCTCCGAACATCAATTCGCCATCTTTGAGAAGTGATTGAACAAGGCTCTCTGCGACTTCATCCGACTCAGCACCTGTCTTCATCTCAGCCTTAACAGCTTCATTATGGTCGGAAATCCAAGATTTACGCTCTTCAACAGCAAGGTTAAGTTGTTCTCTCGCCTTGTTAACATCAACCATGAGTTCTTCGATTTTAGCGTGAATGGTATTTGCCTTTTCATGAGCCTCAACGGATTCAAGATGGTGGCGGTCACCTTCTGCTTTGAGGAAATTACGGTGGTCAAGTCCTACTTTGTATTCAGCCCACTTTTCATCAGCACGCTTTAGAGCCTCCACAAACATCTTGTGAGCATCATCAGCCTCTGCCTTGAGTGTATTGATTGCTTCATCAAGATTTGACAGGTCAACACTGACCATCTCAAATTTGACTACTTCAGGCTCAAGTTCCTCAACTCGTCGCTTCATTCGCTTAATTCGCTCCATTGTCTCCTTTTCCTTCTTCGTACTGGACGAAGTTGTTTGGAACTTATCCTCAAGGGTCTTAATTTCGTTCATAAGATGTGAATATTCAGCAGTGGCGGATTTCTTTTCACCCTTCTCATTTCGGCGACCCTTTGCCTGTCCAATCAATTCGCGGATTTGGGCCTGAATTGTGTCACGCTTTGCCTTGTGCAAATTACGTTCTCCATGGATAGCGTCGAGTTCTGCCTTCATGAGGTCAAGCTTTTTCTTATGCTCACGGTACTGTTCTTGAACAGCATTTCGCTTTTGAGCAATTGCCTTACCTTGATCACGGTGAGAGTTCCTGTTTTCACGCATCTTTCGGACCTTACCCTCCATTGACTGAAGTTGGTCACGAAGTTCCGCGTCAGGGTTGTTATCCCCCTCCTCTCTCTGCCCGCGCATGACCTGTCCACTTGGTTGTGCATTTCAAGGCTATGGATTAACATAACTTCAGTTAAGCCCTACAATGAGCCGCCAAAGATGTTGTAAATTAGGAGGAAAAACGAAGCAGTGAGCCCAATTCCACCGAAAAGGTATGCAACAAAGGAACCAGTCGTTCGCAACCAATGACGGAACTCTGAGCGGACACGAACATT
>DASCRS010000143.1:0-4987 GCA_034402455.1 Candidatus Poseidonia sp.
GGAAACATCCAAAGCCGCCTCCATACAGATATCAAAACATTTGACATGGATTCTCAAAACCTTCGAATATGGAGCAACTCCTCCACCCAATGGTTCGATCTACCATCAGGAGAAATGGACCATATCTTGCTCAATTTACCCGAAGGCCTCACGGGCGAAGTGAATTTCTGGCTTGAGGTAAGAACCAGCGAAGATTGGAACTTGATTTCGAGCTCTCTACCTCATCAATTCCACCTGAATGGAGAGGGCCCAACACTCCTATCTGTTGACCCAACAGTAGACGAATATACCAACGAAGATGACCACCGAGTTGTTACATTTGAATTCCATGATTTCGGTGGATTCACATCAGAAACCTTCTCCGCTATGGTTTGGATTGAAGGCCGAGATGATGGCGGTTCGAGCACCACAGCCGATGGCATTGCCCAACTTGAAGAATACAAAACTGTGACAGCTTATGTTGACCAAAATGAAAACATATGGAGTATTAACATCACCGTTAACGATACCATTAACGATGACCATGAATGGACTAGAGTCTTGTTGGATGGCACCGATGCCGCTGGATTTGCCCTACCTTCCTCAGACCCCGCTATTGGACATGCTAGGTGGGAATCGCGAACGCCCCTCAAATCAGTGATAGAAGATGTGGACCTGCTTGGAAATTTGATGGCGGCAAACACCACTCGCATTGAGCCTTCAAAGGACATTGGCTACAAAATTGTGGCCTTTGACACCAACGGGATTGACGATATTTCAGAAATTAAGATTGAATTAGGAAGCGATGACAAACTTGGCCTAAAGTACACTTTATTGACAAATACTTGTGCATCATTGGATGAACGCCTCATCGTCGATTCAAGTAGATGTAGTATTGAATTCATTAACGGACGCATCCATCTTGAAATGTGGGCAACTGTAGATTGGAGTTTTAGCCAGTACGGTCTAGCAGGAGGTGTACTTGAAGTCATAGTTCTTGACAAGGATGGAGTATCAAAACAAACGATGGAGAACCGATGGAGTTTGCAACGAGATTTAAGCATCGATGTAATTTCTATTGAGGATAAAAATGGACCCGTAAAACAACAAATTACTGATGGTGTTTCAGTGAAGGCTGGCGATGAATTGAATCTTACTGCTTCTGTTAGCCACCTCTTGAGCGAAACCCCATATGAAGGAGCATTGAACCTGCAATGGCGCGGTAAAATCCTAGGGGAATTATGGTTAGGTGGGACAAGTGTCACGGTTAACAATGGTGACATCATCTATTCCATCCCAACACCGATCAAAACAGGGATGGTGAAAGAATTAGAAATCTCATTATGGGACCCTCTTGGCCTTGAAAAGGTCGCATCTTTCGATGTCTCTGAATTTATGCTAGATGGCGAAGCACCTGAATTACTCAGTTCAAATATGGCTTCTGTAATATCTCGTTTCCACCTAGAGGAGGTCAATATCGGCGTAAATATTCGTGAAGGACAAGGATGGAGTTCACCTCTTTCACTAACATGTCAAGTTCGTTCTTTAGAAGTTGATTGGGACCCTATCACCCTGCAAAGAAACTCAACGACTGTATTTGATGGAAAAACTATGTTTAGTTTCGTATTTGATTTTAGTGATTTGGGCGACCCTTCTGAGCTTTCCTCACAGGCCTCCTTGGCTTGTTGGGCAGAAGGTTCGGATGATTCAGGATGGGACCTTGTTTCCGCTGTTGGAAATTCAAACCTAGACCCATGGCTCACCACCAATCTCAACAGCATTGGCCCCGACCTCAAACTTGAAGCCGTGGAAGTGAGCAAAAATGTGGTCGAAGGCGAAACTGTGAGAATCTCATTCAGCGTTGTCAATGCTGGCGAGTCCTTACCTACTCAATTTAACACAAGCATTGAGATTGTCAAGGGAGATGAAAGAACTCTAGTCGGCCGTTCTATATTTTATTCAATGAATGAAAATTCAGCTAAATCAATCCAAAGGTCCTTTGCTGCTCCCGCAGGAACGTGGAGTCTTGTGATCACTGTTGACCAAGAAGGAGCGATTTGGGAATTAGATGAAGGTAACAATCAATGGAATGAAACTTACACGAGCGAGGGACAGGGTTTGAGTGCTCTTGTTGTAGCAACAGGTGGATTTTCAGTTGTAGCACTTAACGGAGGTGCTGTTCTCCTACGTCGTAGAAATCATGGGGAGGTGAACGAAGAGAAAATTTTCGAAGCCTTAGGACAAGAATCACCTCCCAATTCAAAAGAAAAGATAGAATCATCACCAAAACAAAGGGGACCGCCTGGTGCCAAAATCTCCCAAAACAGTGGAAAACGTCCCACAAAAGGCCCACCTCGTGGCCCACCGAAGGCCAGTGCACCAGCAAAACCTACTCCACAAGAGATGGCCGCACTGCACATGGACGCTTTGACACCGATGGTTGAAGGAGAAGAGACTGAACAAACAAATAACCACGCCTCTGATTACAGCCAACTTCCTGGTGGAGGGGAATATGAATACACCTTGGATGCCACTTACTATGTTGGAGAGGAATGCGGACGATGGATCTTGAATGAAGACAAATCATTCACCAAGATTGACGAAAACGACTGAAGCCTACCTTCTTCAACTCTCGCGGTTTAACCCCACTATGAGCGAGGCAGACGCAGACATCCGTCGTGTCCTCACGATTGTTTTTCGCGGTTGCAGTGAAATCAACTTACTCGACTTGGAACGCTTCCTCTCCTTCGACATGGAGTGGGTAGCTCCCCATGAAGCCGAGGAAGCCGTAAAAAAACTGACTGCAAAGGGTTGGTTAGTAAATCAACAGCAAGTTGTTAAACTCGCTGTTGAACTTGGCGATGTTGATGTTCCACTTGGTTGGTTCCCCCGACCATCAAGAATTCTTTCTCCACCTCCTGCAACAGGTGTTGAAGAAAAAAAGAGTGCGAGTTCCAAAGGCACGGTGGAATCCGTTGTTTCTTCTCCAGAATCTAAATCATTTGCAGAGGAAAATCATGACCCTAGAACTCGCCTCACGAAAAGGTTGGTTCGTTTCATTTCCCGCAATAGCGGTCTTGAAACCTCGGAACTTGAACGAAGAGCGCAGCGTAAATTAGCAGCCTTCCACCACATAACTCCATGGCTTGCATACGCTTTGGTTGCGAGAGAACAGGGCTTAGCCATGAACGATATCGCAGACGCATTAGCCGTTATTTGAATCCTCAACACTGGCAGCACTGATGGACTCTTGTCCACGGGCGGAAAGTTCCACCAACACCGGCAATAGCATCAACGCGAGTACGAGCGAAAACAAGACAGTGATTGCTGTTATGAGACCAAAGTCCTGAATAACTGGCATTGGAGAGAACAGGAGCACAGCAAATCCTGACATAGTGGTGATTGCACTGAGCATCAAAGCAACTCCAGTTGTGTCAACTGCCGCACGTAGTGCCTCCCAATGGTCACCTCTATTGGCCATTTCAACCTCAAATCGTCTCCACATGTGAATAGAATAATCGATACCAATACCGAGCGTTAGTGCGGTTACCATTACCGTTAGGACATTCCATTTCAAACCAATAAGAGCCATTGAGCCAACCACCCAGAGTGAGGCGACACCTACTGGGAAGAGAACTACAACTGCGGGCATAATGCGCCGAGTTAAGAGAAATAGCACAAAGAACGAAACTGCAAGTGATATCGCTGTGCTTTCAATTTGTGAAGAAGATAGACCCGTAAGAACAGTTTGTAGAACGACCAAATCGCCAGTGATATGTAATTGGGCGTGCCCTTTGAGTTCGTACTTCAAGGTCCCTGATTCGTCAGTTGAACCAAGAATTTCATGGAAGTTTTCAACCACGCGATTGGACTGAGAGGAAGTCGAAGCCTCAACTCGAACTTCATTACGTAGATAGGTGATTTTTGAGCCATCCAAATATACAGAATTTGACACCCTTTCACTCCATGTTTCACCAGTTAGAGGGTCTGCAGTTGAATTGTTTTGAGCAAGCGTTGCGAAGAATACGCCAAGGTCAACACCTTGTGAACGTTCAATTGAATATACATCACCTTTGTCAACTTCCATATTATGTTGCTCACCGAGCGAAGCATTGCGCAAAACAGCATCTCGAACGATGGCATAAGGTCCATCATAAGAAGGAGATGAAATTCTAAAGTCAGTACCCACTACATCGTTATTGGATTGTAAATCACTATGTAAATTTCTCAATTCTGTAAGAAGATAATCGTCCCCTGGAATACTATCTTGGCCATCAGCAGGCTCCATTAGAACATAGATAACCTTCCATCCTGCACTTTCATAACTTGTAGCCAAATCATCTCGCACGGTCATGATTTCAAGGTCTTCATTGACGAAATCGGCCAAATCAAAATCTGTTTCAAGTGAAGCGGCTCCATAGATGGACAAACCTGAGATGAGAACGGTCACAAGGATAACACCAACTTGCTGCTTTTGCTGTAACTTGACAATAGCTTCTGAAATAATAGGCAGTCTGAGTGGAGAAAGATTCTGTTCGGATGATTCACTGGTGAACATCACATGTAGGGCGCCCACAAATACCGTTGAGGAAAGGAAGGCACATACTACTCCAAGAGAAAGGGCATATCCAAGAGTGGCGAGAGGGGGGAGGGGCGATATAATATTGGAAAGGAAAGCTGAAACAGTTGTCAAAACAGCCAGGGAAAGTGGAATGGAAAGATGCGCTGTGGCTCTTAACCATGATTCAGCGGGATCGGGGTACTTTTCCGAAAAAGAGCTTTGGGAGCGCTGCAAGTGAATCGCGTAATCAATTCCCAAACCAAGTACTAATGGGGCTACTGTTGCTTCAAGCGCGGTAAAACGAGTTCCTGTAATATTGAGAATTCCGTAGGTCCAAATAAGTGCACTTGACAATCCAATCAACGGGAAGATGATACGTTTTGCCGAACGAAACGCAATGGCCAGCATCAATACAACGACAACGAAAGCGATTGCAATAAGCAAAAT
>DASCRS010000144.1:0-5377 GCA_034402455.1 Candidatus Poseidonia sp.
CCCATATCATTACGCATACGGATTTGGTCAACAGCATTCCTGAGTTCTTTGATAATTGATGCTGGATAGCCATCGGTCTGTTCAAGAATCCTTGTTGCGTCTTGTAGTGTGAATTCACAATCCATAGAGCCAACAGAAGCAAGACGTTGATTGACCAACAAAACCACATCTGATGGAGTGAAAGGCGAGATTCTATGCTCTTCGAAAGCCATGGATAGTTCCTGAGGTAGTTGTTGGCGTTGACGATGGTCGCACACGAGAATCACCAAGGCATTAAGCCGCTCCAAAACCGAAAGTGTATCTCGCAAAGCAACGTTTAGGACTGACATATCGCTTGCTGGAACATCAATTACCACCATGGGCAATTTATCGCCAAATCCGTACATTCCATCAACTAGGCCCTTTACTACTTCATCTCGGCGATTTGGAGCAGGGAGGTCAATTATTTGTTGATACATCATTTCAAGTAGCGACTTAGCGGGTGCCTTGGCTGACAGGTGCCCTATATGGGCAGACCTACCAGAATAGGGCACTAGGCATCGAGAAAGTGATGTTCTCCCTGAGCCAAGTGGCCCTACCAGCAAAACCCTTCTTGAAGAACGAAGCGTAATATAATTCTTCAACAATGTGAATATTTGATCTCTTCCAATTAATTTGCCAATCTCTCCTGCTTCCAACGGACGGGTTGAAAATGGGTTTTGGGATAACAAAGGCAAGCCATAGAGATTACTTTCCTTGACCATACAAGGGCAACGAATCTCTAGTATATCATCTTTGACGGTTTGGAGGCTTTGAGCATAGCCGTTAGTACATGTTATTTCAATGACCGAGCGGCCTTTATTGATGTGATTAACACTCAATTAACACATGATTAACGCGTTAATTTAAGCGTTAAACGCGTTAGTTTACCGATTTATACGGCACACCCACACTAACGATTCATTGAAGGAAGAGCGCCCTTAGGGACACTTGAGGGAACGCCCCATGCCAGTTGAAAACAGTCGGTTCAAAGGATTCTTTCGTAAGTCTGTTGAAGAGCGCCGCCAGGCAATAGCAGAAGCTGCAAATCTCGAACCAAAGCACGTCAGTGCCCTATCTGCTTACGGAGATTTGGATGAGGAAGCCGCAAATCGAATGATTGAAAATGTCATTGGAACGATGTCACTACCCGTAGGAGTGGCAACGAACTTTGTTATTGATGATGAACATTACATCATACCCTTTTGTTTGGAGGAGGCAAGTGTTGTTGCTGCGGCATCAAACATGGCCAAAAGATGCCTTTCAAAGGGGGGTTTTCGCACAAATAGTGACGAACCAGTCATGATTGGCCAACTCCAAGTCCTTGAAATTGACGATTTTGATGCTGCCCAAGATGCAATTTATTCCGCAACTGAGGAATTGATGGCATTTTGTAACGACATCCCATCGCGAATGATCGCACTTGGCGGTGGATGCAAAGATATCGAAACGCGCCTACTAACAACCCCCATGGGGAAGATGCTAATCGTTCACCTCCTGGTTGACTGCAGAGATGCAATGGGTGCAAATGCAGTTAACACAATGGCTGAAAGAATAGCGCCCCGAATTGAAAGCCTCACTGGAGGAAGAGTTCATCTACGAATCCTTTCAAACCTCGCAGTGCATCGTTTGGCTAGAGTTGAAGCCATATTCACACCAGAAGAATTGGCAAATAATGGAACTAAAGAAGAAGGAGAAGAGATCATTGAAGGAATCCTTGAGGCCCATATCTTCGCAGAGGAAGACCCATTCAGGGCCGCCACCCATAACAAGGGCATAATGAACGCAATCAGCAGCATCGCAGTGGCTTGTGGCCAAGACTGGAGAGCAATCGAAGCTGGTTGCCATGCTTGGGCTTCTCTTAGCCATGGGCGCTATTCATCCATGTCCAAGTGGAAAAAGGACGCTGACGGGAATCTCGTTGGTTCAATGGAATTGCCGATGGCAGTAGGCATCGTTGGTGGCGCATCAAAGGTTCATCCAGTAGCTCAAGCAAACCTCTCCATTCTAGGGGTAAGTTCCGCCAAAGAATTAGCTGGCATTATGGTCTGCGCAGGACTTGCTCAGAATTTAGGTGCGCTACGTGCTCTATCGACCAATGGAATACAGGCAGGGCATATGAAACTTCATTCAAAGAACATGGCAGTCAGTGCAGGGGCCGTGGGGGAAGAGATTGAAGTTCTTGCCCAACGGATCCAACAGCACGAAGGAGTTCGAACTCAAACCATGGCTGAAGAATGGCTGAATGAACTTCGCCAAGAATGATCATTCGCTCTCAGAAACTGGTAAAGACGATTGTACTGTGCCTTCCTCTTCCGTTGTTTCCTTCAAAATCTCCTTTCTATCACCAAGTTCGTCAAGAAGCCCAGATGATTGTACCTGTTCCCTAAACCATGCCTTTACCTTCTTCCTATCGGTATGAGGGCATCCAAATGCTTCGGAAAAGCGGCGAGTGGTGGAGAGACGACGGGTATTGCCATCCTTTCTTCGGTCAACCATTCCAAGTTGGGCCAATTCACGGACATAATCGTAAGCTTTCTGACCAAGTAGTTCAACCAACCTTGATTGGGCCATAGGCTGATGGTATGCGATTAGGGCTGCCGCTTTGAGTAATTTAGGAGGTATGTCAGTCTTGGTTTCTTTAGGAAGATGGGATGCAATGGAAGGTTTCACTTCAAGTGCCCAGCGATTGCCAACTTCTGCCATTTGAAGCGAACAACCTCTCCGACGACGTAAGGTTGCTTGGAGTGAGTAAATGCAATCCAACATCTCATCTTCATCGTATCCAAGAACCGATGAAAGTTCTTCGACTGACATTGATTTTCCTGAACTGAAGAGTGTTGCTTCAATTAGAGTTTCCAGTGGTAATTCAGACATGTAAGTACCTCCCTACTCCACTAACCAGTCATGTTCACAGAGATTTTCTTTCTGCGCCTTAGCCGCCTCAAGTTCCGCTTTCGCTTCCATACGTGCAAGCCGACGTGCTGCCTTTTCTTCGGCCACTCGAGCCCGCTCTGCAATCGCTTCCATGCGATGTTCAGAACCAGTAGTTTCGGTTTCTAATTCTACTGAATCCTCTTGCATGATCTGTTCAGTTTGTTCTAGAACGTCTTCAAATGATGTCATATTCGGCCACAAATCTTCGATCATGATGTTACTAAGTTCTTCACCTTCTTGTGAAATGCTAGCAATTCTCCGATGTGTCAAAAACAGACCAGCAATAAACGATGCAACAAATGCCTCTGAATCATTATCTACAAGTTGGCTACCGAATGTTGTTTCTAAAATCGGTTTGAGGTTTTGAATTACCTGGGCCAAAGGAACGATTGAGGATTTTGCTTCTTCGCACGCTTTACGTAGTGCCATCCAACAACGTTCAATATCGCCTTCAAGGTCTTCATTGTGCATTCTGCCCCCTACATCAGCAAGGTATTCCTCAAGTTCACGCTGATGCTCTAGCCTATTGACTTCACGTAACTTGAGTGCTTCAGCATCATCTGCTGCATCTTTGAAAGCAGAAAGTAATTCGCCCAAAGTGACAGGGCGTCCCTCGTCTCGACGAACTCGCCCGTCAAATAACGAAGGCAAGACATCATCTGCATCACCTTCAAGTACCGATTGAGTGAAGAAGTAAGCCTCATCATCGTATTCAGCCTCCCAACCGAAAGAAAAGTCCTCTTCCCATTCTTCTTCAATATCTTGGGCTTGTATACGGTCAAAAAGAGTTGCAGATTGATGGTGAAGGACTTCCCATGAAAGGCGAATGAGGCGACCACATGCTGGCAAGTCAAGCCTCTCCTCAGATTTTACACGTTGCGTGAAGACCTTTAGGAAGGCTGACAAATCCACATCCCATGGATTGAATTCTTCTTCACGCACTAGGGACATCACAAGGGCAACTGAACGGTCAAATGGGTCGTGAAGGCTCTGGTGCTCTGCCTCTTCAGTTTCAGCAATTGTCATGATGCGCTGGCTGAATTGTTCCGCATCTTCTCGGGCTTCACCCGAAGCAAGCAACTGGTCGATGATTTCCTGCTTTAGGAACCATCGGTCAAGAATTGCTTGTTGCCCTACCACGAAATCACCTCAAATTTCTTCTTCCAATTCAGTGGATTGCTCTTCAGCTGATTCTGCATCCTCTGCAAGGATTTGTCGAGCCACTTCTGAACGCTCTGCGATGTCTTCAGTCAATTCTGCTGCTCGTTCAGCTAAGCCGCCAATAGTGTGCTCTTCAGCAGGTACAATAGGCGCCATATGAGGCAACAATCCTCCAAGGCTCTGAGGTGCCTCTGGTTCATCTGGAACAAGAGGCATATCCGCTGCGGCAGCCTTTGCAGTCTCAAGTCTCGTTTCATTCTTCTTTGCAGCCTTTTGGGCCTCTTTCAAAGCCGCATCACCCAAAGCAATGGCTCTTTCTCTGTCGAAATCCAAGATTCTTCGGCTACAACCATCGCCACCATGAGTTATGCCAATGTGGTGATCTGCAAGTTTGAGAGAGACCTTGCGCAGGGTTACCATGATGAATTGTGCACGTTGACTTCGCTCTCTGCACATTTTCGCAATCCTTTCAGCGTTGTAAGCATCCAAGTTTTGGTCAACTTCATCAAAGTAGTAAAACGGACTTGGGTCGTAATCTTGAATGGCGAAAATAAGTGCAAGTGCAGCCATGGATTGCTCCCCTCCAGAAAGTTGTTGGCGGTTAACCTTCGAGGATTTGCCCCTAGGTTGAGCCCAAAGTTCCAAACCGCCCTTGAACGGTTCATCGGGATTTTCCAAGAATAATTCACCTCTACCACCATCAGATAATGCGTGATATGATACCTTGAAATTCTTATTCACCTTCTCAAGCACTTCAATCAAACGCTCCTTTCGCTGAGATTCCAATTGCTCTGTGACATCGATCAATTCTTTGCGATGTTTCTGTAGCATAGAAAATTCATCCTTCATTAAATTCAATCTGTTTTGGCATGCATCATATTGCTCTATAGCCATCATATTCACGTTTCCAAACCCTTCTAGGCGACGTTGCAATCCTCTAAGTTTGCGTTCCAAATCGCCAACATTACCCAGGTTATCTGGAATTTCTGTTGGCGATAAACCGGCCTCAATCAATTCTTCAGCCATCAAGCGAACTTCTTCTTCACGCTCAGCAATAGTTCGAAGCAATTCTTCTGCAAGTCTACGATGATTCTGTGCCTTAGTGAGTCGTTCTTCGTTTCTAACACGAAGTGTTGCACGCTCATCTGTAAGTTCTTGACGCTCCTCTTCCAAGCCCTGATTCTCTTCTAGGAATACTGCTTGTTCATCCTTCTTTTCTTTGAGTAAAATTTGGTCACTCGCTCGTTGAGCGGAAAGAGTA
>DASCRS010000145.1:0-6762 GCA_034402455.1 Candidatus Poseidonia sp.
GGAGTGTCGTAATCGTTCCTTTTCCTCCATGAGTATCGTTCTTCTTGGCAAGATAGAGGTCGTATGTTTGCTGGGTATCTCCACTCTTAAAAATGACTGGAGAATCTTCCATTAAGACCTCTTCCTTGGCTTCTTTAGGGGCCAAGAGAGTAAGACTTGTGGAAAAAATCATCAAAGCAACCAAAAACAAGGCTACTGAGCGAGAACCAGTTGTAGATTTGCTGTACAGCATCTTGTCCACTGACCCTCCGTGGCACAGGGGGTGTTAAACGGTTTTGCATAGGATGCTTCAATAAATGATGTTATGCTACACAATTCAAGTTAGCCAAAGAATGGTGCAGGGGGTGGGATACGAACCCACGAACCCATACGGGACCGGATCTTAAGCCCGGCGCCTTTGACCACCTCAGCCACCCCTGCACCCTGAGCGGGGTCGGTATAACACTTCAATGAAACTCAAACATCTTCTATGGACCAGCCACCATCAACATGCAGCACTTGGCCCGATAGATGGGGTGATTCGAGAAGATGGTGCACTGCAGCGGCAACGTCTGATGCGCTACCTGAACGCCCCATGGGGACACGTTCCAAGACTTTGGTAAAGTGTTCATTTTCCCAATGTGCAGCCATAATTGCTCCTGGAGCGATGCAATTAACTGTAACTTTTGGACTCAATTCACCGGCGAGATTAAGCATCAATTGCCGCAAACCTGCTTTACTTGAAGTATAGTGCGAAAGCCCGTTCCAAGATTTGCCCCAAGAAGTGTCAACAATACCGATGACCGCCCCCTTTGTAGCCTGAAGTTCAGGAAGTAGTTCTTGGGTCAAGAAGTAGGGCGCCTCCATGTGCAATCGATTCAAATTACGATAGTATTCAAGCGGCGTATCTTCAAATCTAGATTGGCTATAGAAAGAGGCATTGTGAATCAATCCAGAGAGCCCATGCTGCTGGACTTGTGAATGATTTTTCACTTTCGCCACCAAAGCATGAAGTTGTTCATCATTTGTCAAATCAGCCTGGACAATTTGGCCGCATTGTTTACCGTTCTTGGCGACGGCTTCTTCCAACAATTTTTCAGCGGCTTCAACCGATGAATGAACATGAATAAAAACGAACCAACCTGCATCCATAAGCCTCGACGCAGTGGCTGCTCCAAGACGACGACCGGCCCCCGTAATCAGTGCGACCTGTCGGCTCATATTTCCATTTGAGTGGATTCAATTCATGAAACCTCGTATTACTTCTCAACCCTTATCTGGCTCCAAGAACAAAAAACCTCCCATCATACACCTTTTTGATAGAATCCAACTACCCCATACCAAGGGGGGGGAATGATGACTGGCAAACCGCTTCCAATGGCTACTTCAAACATCGGCAATAAAATTCAGCATAGCCGTCAGCGCAGACTGCCAGATTGGTTCAAAACTCGCCTGCCAAACAGGGAGCAGCAAGCCATTTTCAACTCCACTAAAACAGCCGTAAAGGATAACAAACTCCATACGGTCTGTGAAGAAGCGCGGTGTCCTAACATTCACGATTGCTGGGCATCGGGTGATGCTACATTCATGATTGCTGGCCAAGAATGTACTCGTGGTTGCAGGTTTTGCGCCGTTGGGACTATCAAACGACCGCCTCCTCTTGATCCTGAAGAACCTGCTCATATTGCGCAAGCCGTCAGTTCGATGGACCTCCGCCACGCAGTGATTACAGTAGTCAATAGGGACGACCTACCTGACAGCGGAGCAGACCATTACAAACGCTGCATTGCAGCTGTATCTTCTCTGTCACCTGAGGTAACACTGGAATTACTCTGCTCCGACCTAGCAGGAGACCATGACGCATTGGCACACCTGCTTGACGATAGCCCTCTCTCTGTATTTGCACACAATGTGGAATGCGTACCAAGGTTGGATTCCATAGTGCGAGATGCCCGTGCATCTTTCAGTCAATCTCTTGAGATACTTCGTCAAGCCAAGGTCTTACGCCCAGACATTCTCACAAAATCTTCCATCATGGTGGGTGTTGGCGAAACCGATGACGAGATACTTGAAGCGTTGGAATTGCTAAGAGATGCCAATGTTGACTTGATTACGATTGGGCAATACCTTGCTCCATCGCCAAAACACCTCAAAGTTGACCGTTTTCCAGAGCCGAAAATGTATGATATTTGGGCCCAGCATGCTATTGAAATTGGATTCTCAGGAATTGCGAGTGGGCCGTTAGTTCGTTCATCCTTCAAAGCAGGACTTTTGTACCGCAAAACAAACGACCCCAGTAATCAAGAGTCAATGCTTGGCGCCTATGTACGGGTTGCAGGCCACCAAATCAACCCACCGACACCACTTAAGGTGGACTTGCCCTGAGGTGAAACGATGACGGAGAGAACAACGGTTACAACCACGCCTTACACAATTGGCGTTGCTCCGTTTCGTCCCGGTGACACTCCTTCTTTTGGAGATAAATTTGTGCAGCAGCCGGGCGATTTGAATCGCCCCGACCCTAAAACTTGCTCGGCCCAAGACACCGCATCTCATGCATCAGGATTAGTCCGTGTGCTCAATGATGATGGCATCGCAGAAGGTGAATGGGACCCTGGTTTGGACGCTGCAACTCTCATTAAAGGTCTTGAATATATGATGCGTCTTCGAATTTTTGACGACCGTATGATCAAGATGCAACGAACGGGCAAACTCTCTTTTTACATGCGTTCCTTTGGTGAAGAAGCAGTCGCTATTGCACAGACAATGGCTCTTGAAGACAACGACTGGATTTTTCCCTCATATCGCCAACCTGGTGCTCAATTTGTTAGAGGAAGAGACATGGTCAGCATGATTTGTCACTGCATCGGCAACACAGAAGATAATGTCCGTGGGCGGCAGATGCCTGTTCACTACACTTGGAAGGAAGGGCGTTTCATCTCCATTTCATCTCCTGTTGGAACTCAATTCTCTCAATCAGTTGGAGTGGCCATGGCCAGTGCATACAAAGGACTCGATGAAGCGTGTATCTCTTGGCTTGGAGATGGAACTTCTGCCCAAGGTGATTATCACTACGCATTGAATTTTGCATCAACATTCAAGCCCCCCGTTATTCTCAATGTAGTTAACAACCAATGGGCTATTTCGACTCACGTTTCCTTAGCCACTGGAGGAAGGACCTTCGCTGAAAGAGGACTTGCATACGACATTCCATCTTTCCGAGTTGATGGGAACGATTTCTTGGCCCTTTACAGCGTCACTAAGTGGGCACGACAACGCGCTTCGGCTGGCCTTGGACCAACTCACATTGAAGTTTACACATATCGAGCAGGAGCACACTCTTCCTCAGACGACCCGTCCGCATACCGACCACATGATGAATCGGAATGTTGGCCTGGTGGCGACCCTGTTGAAAGATTGCGTGAGCACCTGATTAACATCGGAAAATGGGACGATAAAAAGGATGCCAAGTTGGCTAAAAAAATTGATTCTGAAGTTATGTCAGCATACAAAGAAGCATGTGAATTTGGCGACCTTGCATCTGGACCTTACCCGCCAGCATCAACAATATTCACAGAAGTTTACGAATCTGTGCCTTGGCACATCCAAGAGCAGCGTGAGGAATTGGGGAAGTGAGGTGATACCATGGCGAAAATGAACATGATAGCAGCTCTTAATTCCGCCCTTAAAATCCAACTTGAGAGTGATCCGAACATTGTCATTTTTGGAGAAGATGTTGGCTATTTTGGTGGTGTTTTCCGAGTCACAGCAGGACTTCAAGAACAATTTGGCCCGCACAGAGTCTTTGACTCCCCCCTTGCAGAAGGTGGCATTGCAGCCATTGCAATGGGAATGGGTCTCAATGGCCTTCGTCCTGTTGCAGAGATACAATTCGCAGACTACATCTTTCCCGCTTACGACCAAATAGTAAATGAGATTGCCAAACTAAGACACCGCTCTGGCGGGGAATTCAGTAGCCCAGTAACCTTCAGAACCCCTGCAGGAGGAGGAATCAAAGGTGGACATCACCACTCCCAATCACCTGAAGCACAGTTTACTCACACACCAGGACTAAAGGTTGTTTATTGTTCAAATCCTCGGAATGCAAAAGGACTCTTAACCAGTGCAATTGAATGTAACGACCCTGTTATTTTCTTTGAACCCAAACGATGTTATCGGGGCCCTTTTTATGGAGACCCACATAATGTTCCAACATGGAACGACCATCCTGAAGGTGAGGTTCCAGAAGACTACTACGCTATCCCACTTGAGCAGGCCAACATCGTCCGAGAAGGAACTGCTTGCACAGTCATTGCTTGGGGCGCCATGGTTCATGTCAGCGAACAAGCCATCAAGGATTCGGGTATTGATTGTGAACTCATTGACCTCCAAACTTTGGTCCCATGGGATCGTGATACAATCGTCAATTCAGTCAATAAAACTGGGCGCTGTGTCATCGTTCACGAAGCCCCAAAAACCAGCGGTTTCGGTGCTGAAATGAGTGCTTCAATTCAAGAGAGGTGCTTCTACCATCTCGAAGCCCCAATACAGCGCGTAACAGGTTGGGACACGCCCTTCCCCCACACAACAGAGTGGGATTATCTTCCAAGTCCGTCTAGGATTGCTGAAGCCATACAAAAAACACAAGAGGAATAAACATGGGAACATTTGAATTTAAGCTACCCGATATCGGTGAAGGCGTCGTAGAAGGAGAAATTGTTGAATGGATGGTCGCCGTTGGTGATAGCATCAAAGAAGACGACCCGATTCTTTCCGTGATGACCGACAAAGCAACTGTTGAAATCCCCGCGCCTTGCGAAGGTACGGTAAAAAGCATGGTTGGTGAAGCTGGCGACATTCTACCAGTGGGCGTAGTATGCATCGTCTTTGAAGTGGATGGCGACGGAAACTCCAGCGAAGAGAGCAAGTCCGAACCTGCGCCAGCCAAAAAAGCGAAATCCGCAAAACAAGAAGTCGTTGAAACCCCTTCCGCTCCAACACTCCCTCCGGTTGAAACTGCAACTGATATCGAACCTGTAGCCCGTGCTGCAGGAACTAAGGCTCTTGCATCTCCTGCCGTTCGACAGCGAGCACGTTCTGCTAACATTGATCTGCAACTCGTATCGGGTTCAGGCCCTGCTGGAAGAATTAGTCATGGGGACCTTGACCGACACATCGCTGGCGGTTCATCGGGTGCATCTCCGACTCGTCCTGTAGGAGGAACTGCCAGAGTTGAGCGCAACGGTACTGAGGAAGTCAAGGTCATCGGTCTGCGCAGAAAGATTGCTGATGGGATGATGACTTCTTACAGCACCATCCCTCACTTCTCTTACTTTGAAGAAGTGGACGTCACTGCTTTGGAAGAACTACGACAGCACCTCAACGCAACACGCCCCGAAGGTGCTCCAAAACTTACCTATCTACCTTTCATTATGCAAGCACTGGTCAAAGCACTGGAAAATCAGCCAGAATGTAATGCATTGTACGATGATGAAGCAAATGTCGTGACTCGCCATGAAGCCATCAACCTCGGAATCGCAACACAAACCGACCGTGGACTCTATGTTCCTGTTGTCAAGCATGTTGAAGCTATGGACATTTGGGAAGCCGCAACAGAGATGGTTCGTGTAACACAAGCTACCAGAGATGGAAAGGCAGGCGTTGAGGACCTCAGTGGCTCCACCTTTACCATCACAAGTCTTGGACGCCTTGGAGGACTAGGTGCAACCCCGATTATCAACAAGCCCGAAGTCGGTATTCTTGGAGTTCACAATGCGAAAGAACGTGCTGTTGTTCGTAACGGACATGTTGTTGTACGCCGAATGATGAACCTATCATCTTCATGGGACCATCGCGTTGTCGACGGCCATAATGGCGCTACATTAGTTCAGTTGGTTAAAACTTACTTAGAGAACCCTGCCACTATTTTCATGTGAGGTGATATTGTGAAAACAAAGCAATGTCAAGTTCTCGTTATTGGGGCTGGCCCTGGCGGCTATGTCTCTGCTATTAGGGCGGCACAACTCGGATTAAAGACCATAATCGTTGAAGGTGAGCGTGCTGGAGGAACCTGCCTGATTCGTGGATGTATTCCCTCAAAGGCTCTTATTCATGCAGCCCACAGATTCCATAATCTTGCAAAGCATGCCAAAAAGGGCGGCCATATGGGAATCTCAATACCAAGCCCTGCCGAACTTAACATGGCCAATCTTGTTGGTTGGAAAGAAGGTATTGTCGACCGCCTTAACAAGGGCGTTGAAGCCCTTTTGAAGAACTCTGGTGCTGAACTCATTACCGGATGGGCCACCTTTGAGGATGCTAAGACGGTGAAGATTGGTGAAGGCAAAGATGCTACATTGATTCAGGCAGAACATGTCATCATGGCTCAAGGCTCTGTCCCGATTGAACTACCATTCATGCCATACAGCGAAAATGTGATTTCTTCTCGTGACGCGCTTTCACTTGAAAAACTGCCCGAACATGTTGTCATTGTTGGTGGAGGTTACATTGGATTGGAATTGGGCATCACCTTCCGTATGCTTGGCTCAGAAGTGACTGTCGTAGAAGCCATGGACTCGGTCTTGCCACTATTTGACAAGGAACTACGCCGCCCTCTTGAGTTGTTTTTGAAGAAGAACAAGATCAAGGTACATACAGGTGTCTTTGCAAAAGGTACTGAAGATGCGAAAGGTGGAAAAGTGCAACTCAATTTTATTGATAAAAATGAGGATGACGAGACTAAAATGCAGCATGTTGTTGCTGATAAGGTCCTCGTGACTGTTG
>DASCRS010000146.1:0-9933 GCA_034402455.1 Candidatus Poseidonia sp.
CAATCGAAGCTGTTCGCAGCGAACCCGTTGTTCTGGTCTCAAATACCTTCCCAGATTCAGGGATTGTTGAAACCTTGTTAATGTTAGAATCTCTAAACGACGTACGTCGGGGCGAATTGCAAAATTTGCGCGAAATTGGGCCTCAGACCCTGCCTAACGTAGGAAAAGGCATAATTTTGGTAATTCCATATTTTGGCTATTCCCGACAAGATAAACGCTTCAAACCTGGCGAAGCAATTTCAGCTCGAGCGATTGCACATCTTCTCGCAACAAAGTGTGATGGGATGGTAGTATTGGATCTCCATGCACCGCAAGTTCTGCAGGACTTGCCAATTCCGATCGCATTCCCTTCGGCTATGCCTGAACTTTCACAACGACTTCAAGAAATCGTCGCCCCTGACTTCATACTTTCACCTGATAAAGGAGCAATTGAACGTGCAAGCCAAGTTGCTTCCCTAATCGGTTGCGAATTTTCATACCTTGAGAAAACAAGAATTGATGCCCACACCATTGTTCACAAGGCCAAGAACCTTGATGTTGCAGGAAAGAAGGTAGCGATTGTGGACGACATGATTGCGACTGGGGGTACAATTTGCCGTGCAGCTGAAGCTCTTCGGAATCAAGGAGCAACCCAGGTACATGCAGCATGCTCTCATGGATTATTTACTGGAGGAGCCATCGCACGGTTGTTGAGATACGTTGACGGCGTCCATGCCACCGGTTCATTATCCAACGCCGTAGACTCCATTCAAGGTGGTCCGGCTTTGGCGCGGGGCGTTAATGAAATATTGAACGCATTGGACCTCAAGTCATAGATAAACAGGCGACTGCTCATCATTTGATATCTTCTTCTGAGTATTCATGGTGCGATGTTCCCTCCGTTGCGTTTATATTCGCGTGGTTGTGCGCATGGTTGCCCTTAACATGAGGAAGGAGAGATTCCAATGAGTGTACACGTAGCATTTGAAACCCCAGAAGACGTTGCTGACAAGATTTACGAGATGATCCAATCGAACACGAATGGACGTATCAAGAAAGGCAGTAACGAGGTCACGAAAGCCGCAGAGCGAGGTACCGCTCAATTCATCATTCTTGCAGAAGATGTGAATCCTCCAGAATTGTTGGCTCACCTTCCGCTAATTTGTGAAGAAAAGGGAATTCCATTCGGCTATGTTCCAAGTCAAGAATTTTTGGCTAAGGAAGCCGGACTCGCAAACGGTGTTAACGCCGCTTCCATCGCAGTGATGGAAATCAACAAAGGTGCTCAAGAAAAATTCAACGAAGTTGTTGAACTCATCAAAGGCCTCAAGGCTTGAGATTTAATCGGAGATGAATAAAATGAGTGAAGAACTCGGTGGATGGCCAGCAGAAGTGGTCGAAATTGTAGGCCGAACTGGGATGACCGGAGAAGCTACTCAAGTCAAGGTGCGTGTTAATGATGCACCCAACCCAAGAGACGTCGGACGTATTATCAGTCGCAATGTGGTAGGACCTGTGCGTGTTGGTGATATCCTTATGCTCAAGGACACGGGACGAGAAGCCCGAAAGTTAAACGCACGGTGATGAAACATGCCAGAACGAAGAATTTGCAGTTTTTCCGGAGAGGAAATCGAACCTGGAACAGGAATGATGTTTGTCCGCAGAGATGGAAGTATCCTGTGGTTCAAGAGCAGTAAGGCTCGTAAGAATCAACTTCAACTCAAGCGTAATGCTCGTCGTGTAAAGTGGACCCGCCATTTTGTCAAAGGCGGAATTCAGTGAATCCCTATTGGGAGCACAACTTCCCTCTTGCCCCACAGCAACGCCCTTAAACAGGTCACTTTTGGATAGGTTTGGTGAACACCATGGAAACTACCTATGTTATGATTAAACCCGACGGCGTACAACGTGGACTTGTCGGAGAAATTCTTGGACGATTTGAACGAAAGGGATTGAAACTTGTCGGCATGAAGTCGATGGTTCCAACCGAAGAAATTGCACGCACTCACTACGATGTGCACAAAGAAAGACCTTTCTTCTCAGGGCTCATCAAATTTGTAACATCTGGCCCTGTTGTTTGTATGGCTTGGCAAGGTAAAGATGCAATCGCTGTTGCTCGTAAATTGATCGGTGCAACCAACGGACGAGAAGCAAACCCTGGAACGATTCGTGGGGATTTCGGCATGGACATGGGATACAACATGATTCACGGCTCTGACGCCCCTGAGACTGCAGAATTTGAACTTGGACTATGGTTCCCTGAAGGGCTCATGGAATGGAATAACACCATGGGCACTTGGGTCTACGAGTGAAAATCCTCGCATTGAAACGGTGGTGACCCGATGTCTGACACAGAAGATACTGTGGATGCTTCGGGCGGTGAAGATGATACACCCCGAGGTCATAATCGCCAACCAATTGTTTCGGTTCTTGGCCACGTTGACCATGGCAAAACCAGTGTATTGGACATGGTCCGGTCCATTGGAAGAGAGCGACAAGCCAGTGTCATGGACCGTGAAGCTGGAGGCATCACTCAGCACATCGGAGCAACCGAAGTTCCTGCTGATGTACTCAACGAAACATGCGCAGCAATGCTGAGTGGAAAAGCATTCAAATCTCCAGGATTATTATTTATTGACACTCCAGGCCACCATTCCTTTGCCTCACTGCGAAATCGTGGTGGTTCAGTCGCAGATATTGCAGTCCTAGTGGTCGACATTATGGAAGGTCTTCAGCCTCAAACAATTGAATCCCTGAATATCTTGAAAGAAACACGAACTCCCTTTGTCATTGCTGGAAATAAAATTGACAGATTATACGGCTGGAGAGTTGAACATGGTCGTTCATTCATCGAATCCTTCAACGACCAACGTGATGATGTTCAAGATCTGTTTGAAAAGCGTTATTGGAAAATTGTGGGCCAGTTCTCTGAACATGGATTCAACCTTGAACGGTACGACCAAATCAAAGATTTCCGACAAAATGTGGCCCTTGTGCCCATGTCTGCAAAAGGAGGAGAGGGTTTACAAGACCTCCTCGCCGTAACGGTGGGGCTCGCCGAACGATTCTTGGAGGACCGATTAACCGACACATTGGGTTCTGCCCAAGGAACAGTATTGGAGATGAGGGACGAAGTTGGGATGGGAAAAACGATTGACGTCATCCTCTATCGGGGACGGCTCAACATAGGAGATTCGATTATGCTAGCAGGAATTGACGGGGCATTTACAACACACATCAAAGGCCTGAAACGCCCGCAAGGCATGGCAGAAATGCGCGATGCAGGGAAGCGTTGGGTCAATTTTGATTCGGTCGATGCTGCTTGTGGCGTCAAAATTGTTGCACCAAAACTAGAGTCTACCATCGCAGGTACAACGCTTCATCTTGCAAATACAGATGAGGAGAAGGCAATTGCTGAAGAAGCAATCCGAAACGAATGGAGAAGTGTTTTTGATGCAATGCCAGTTATGTGTTCTTCCTGTCACGAGATCTTTGCACGCAAATCCTTCCCCGAACACACATCAACAGGTGATTGCAAAGGAGCTGAAGAAGACCGTAGCGGTGTTGTCATCAAAGCAGATACTGTTGGGGGATTGGAAGCGCTTGCATTTGAACTCCATCAAAGAAACATTCCTGTCCGCCAAGCAACGGTTGGTCCCGTCAACAAGAAGGATATCTTGATGGCAAAATCCGCCAATAACCCCCTGCAAAAGGTTATTCTTGGATTTTCAACGAAAGCTAACAGTGAAGTTGCGCAACAATTGAGCGATGACGAATCCGAAGTGAAATTTATTGCAGGCCCGATTATTTATCACATCCTTGATGCCTTTGAAGCATGGATTGAAGACACCAAAAAGGAGATTGAAGAGGGGCAGCGAGAAAGCCTCGTTTATCCTGGTCGCGTATTGTACCTCAAAGACCACACCTTCCGGGCGAAAGGGCCTGCTATCGTTGGGATGCGTGTACTTGGAGGGCGTGTTCATCTTGGTCAAAGATTGATGAAGCTTGATGGTACGCCCGTTGGACAAATCAAAAGTTTACGAACACGTGCTTCTGAAGATGTGAAAGAAGCAATGCAGGGAGACGAAGTTGCTGTTGCAATCCAAGGACCAACTGTTGGACGACATATTGAGGAATTGGACGAATTCTATGTCGATGTTCCTGAAAGTCATGTTAAACGCCTCAAGAAAACAGAACTTTCACCAGTGGAGCAGGAGATCCTTGACGAAATCGTGCAGTTACATCGCAAAGATGACCACTTTTGGGGCCGCTGATTGCGCTTTTTGGTTGAAGCAGCCATGAGCATTTTTGAAGACAAGAGCGCACACATTCATATAAGAAATGAAAAAGTCTTGAATTATCACTGGGGTATTCTCATGGAAGCAGGAATTCAAGCAGGCGCTCAAGGAGCACGAACTCAAGACTTGATTGCAACAGTCTCATCAATCTCAAACAGTTTGATGAACGAAGTTAGCAAAGTGATTATTGGTAAGAACGAAAATTTGCGCAGGGTTACCGTTGGAATTCTATCGAATGGAAACATGCTGTTGGAAGATTTCCCTGGCCTTGCAAAAACCCTTCTTGCAAACACCTTTGCTCGGGCCCTTGGATGCAAATTTAAGAGAGTTCAATTCACACCGGATTTACTCCCCTCCGACATCATGGGGACCTACATGTACGACCAGAAAACGGGGGATTTCAAACTTCGTGCAGGACCATTATTCACAAACATCCTTCTCGCTGACGAGATTAACCGTGCACCTCCTAAGACACAAGCTGCTTTGCTTGAGGCTATGGAAGAAAAACAGGTAACCATTGAAGGGATAACACACAAACTTCCTGCTCCTTTCGTCGTTATCGCAACTCAAAACCCGATTGAACAAGAAGGAACCTACCCCCTTCCTGAAGCACAAATGGACCGGTTTTTGATGAAGATGAGCATGGGTTATCCTGACCGAGCTGAAGAAAAGGCCATCCTCGCTCGCCGAAAACTCAGAGGAAAGGACGACCACGAAGTTCAACAAATCACATCACCTAAGAAAGTGGTTGCTATGCAAAAGGCCTTGGAAACCGTTCATGTTGACCCAGCGATTTTATCTTACATCATTGAGATTGTTCAACGTACTCGAGAAGACCACCGTGTGACCAACGGAGCTTCGCCCCGTGCAAGTCAAGCTCTGTTCAAGACTGGGCGTGCTGCTGCTGCTGTTGCTGGACGAAATTATGTAATCCCAGACGATATCAAAGGAATCGCTCTACAAATCATCTCCCACCGTATCAACATGAAGCCAGAGGCAAAAATCCGAGGAATTACTGGAATGCACATAGTTCGTAAAATACTCTCCGAAGTACCAGTGCCGGTGATTCAACCTGCATGATACCTGTTTCTCAAAGGCTTGCATTGAAAGAGGAGGGCTTTCCTACCGTATTTCATGGGAGGTGATTTCGTGATGAACCCATATAAGATGGTCATGGCTGTTGCCAATCAAAAGGGTGGCTGTGCCAAGACTACGACAGCGGTTAACATCGCAGCAGCACTTGCTAAAGGTTCTCGCCGCCAAGGACTACCCCCTGCCAAAGTATTGCTTATCGACCTTGACCCGCAAGGAAATTGCGCCACCTCTTTTGGGCTTGAGAAAAAGAAAATTAAGAAAACCGTCTATGATTTGCTGGCCAATGATTCAGGGGAAGAACTTCCCTTGATGGAAGAATACCTCATTCCACCCGAAGAAATCACCCGTTCAATGCGTGAAGCTTGGTCCAACCGTAATGGTGGCAAAAAGATCCCAGATTCAATCAATGCTGGCCACCTATGGATTCTGCCGAGTGATATCCATCTTTCAGGTGCTGAAATTGAATTGAGCCACAAAATCGGCAGGGAAACACGATTGCAAGAAGCCCTACTTCCCATCATTGATGATTTTGATTATGTCATAATTGACACACCCCCTTCCCTGGGGCTCCTTTCCATCAATGCCATGTGCGCAGCAAATTGGGTCATGGTTCCTGTACAGGCAGAATATTACGCACTGGAAGGTTTTAGCATGCTGATGAACTCAATTAAAATGATTCAGCGACGAATAAATCGAAATCTGAAAATCTTTGGAATCGTCATGACAATGGTCGATGCACGTTCTAAATTAAGCACATATGTTTGCGATCAAGTCAACAAGAAGATGCCAAATAAATTGTTTCACACGACTGTACGTCGGTTAGCAAAGGTTGCAGAAGCCCCATGGAGTGGAGCGCCGACTGTCATTCTCAACAAGCCAACCAACTCTGGAGCAGGGGCTGGAAGTTTGGAATATTGGACTCTTGCAAAAGAAGTACATCAGCGCGTTCAATCAATGCGAAGAGAATTTGGCGTGGTTGAAGAATCACGTATCCGTAAAGAGCGAAGAATCAGGTGAAATGGTTCTCGCTTAGAGGTGAAAACCTTCCAAATCCCTCTAGGAGTCTACAATGTCTTCGCACAGGTTAAGTAGGCAACCAAGACAAGGGCCAACTGGGTTATCTGTATGACTGGCGAAGGTATGACTTCAGTGAGTGTGAGTTACGAGATTCGTAGGCAATTAAACACCATACGAACAACTGGAAGTCACCGTAGTGTTAACGAACTTCTCAATGAGATGATTAGAACCCATAAAATGCTCAAAATGAAAGGGGAAATTGACATTCTTCGAGAGCGAATGAAGCAAGCGGTTGATGTTGATGTTGAACATCTTGCAGAGCGACTGAATCTTGCCCCATTCAAGGTGTGAACACAATGATGTCATGGCGCCCACCAGGTTACAGATTCACTGCGCGTGAGTTGGTCATGGCTCTTTGCAGTGACGATACTGACGAATCAAAACTCTTGATGGCTGCAATCTATGGGAAAGTTGAACTATTCGCTGATTCAACCGCGTGGAACGGTTTCTTGTGGCTTGTCATGAACACATTCAAAGTCGAAGGAAAACCTGTGTACACTGGACCAGAACTCGGAACGCTCAAAGAAAGTCTTCCCATTGTATGGGTCTAATTCTTTCCGTACTTCTCCAACCACTCATGGCCGTACCAACGCCATTGGTCCATAGTCCAACCATCAGGTAATCCCTCTTCAGGTAGTGGTGGTGCCTCATCTGGAATTGTGGTTTCGCCAACGGGCTCAGGTTCCGTGGTTGATGCGGTTTGGGTCGACGGCATTCCTGCAATGGCTTCGATGCTCTCCTCTTCGTAAGTCATACTAACGGCCTCGGCAGCATTTTCGCCTGTCTTGATTTCCATATCGCCAAACCCGTCTTCTTCAGGTTCAAAGTTGAGTTGCTTGACATCATCATCCCAAATCTCATCAGAAATAATACCGCCCTCGGCGGAAATACCTCCTTTTCCTTCAAGCGCTTCCTTTGAAGCGTTGGATGATTGTGAGGCTGTGACTCCTCCATACACCTTTTGTGATGTTGCAACCTTTCTTTTGTCCATAATATACGCCACAAGAAGAATTACCGCTGTCAAACCAGCAAAGGTTGCAAATCCAACTTTAATGACTTGGTTAAGCGTTTCATCGTCAACATTCAAAGACGATGTCCCACTTGTATCATCAGTAAGTGAGGCATTCCATGCATAATACCCTAAAGCAGTCTCATTGACTAAATTGGACTTATATGCCTGAAAAGCAGGGTCGTTCCAACCAAGACAACCTTCAGATGTGTCATTTTTGTTGTTTAAGCAGTAATCTTGCTCTGTGGCGATGTTGGGGCTTGTGTCGTCGTAATCTGCGTTGGAGCCAACTCCATCGCCGTCTCCATCATAATGCTCGTTTGGATCTTTGTCCATAAGCGGTGATTCGGTTCGGTCAACCCAGCCATCACCATCCAAGTCCTCACATCCATACGAAGGTGATTCAGTGTATCCCAGGCTACTATTTCCATCAATAACCCAGGCTTTGGTTGATTCTCCAAATTCCCAAGGACAGGCATCTGGGAGGTCTCCTTCGGAGGCATCTCCGTATCCGTCGCTGTCTTGGTCTTCCCATTGAGTTGCTTGAGAAGGGAGGGCGTCGGCTCCATCAGCTGAAGTCCAATTGACATCGGGGTTAGAGTAGCCATCAAAATCAGTATCTGGACAACCAAATCGGTCCTCTGTAGAAAATCCGTTTACTGTAGGGCAACTATCTGGCCTGAACCCTTCGGGATTATCACCATAACTGTCTTTGTCAGAATCACTCCATTGAGTTGCTTCCTCTGGGAAAACATCTCCATTCAATCCACCTGAGTTATCGCCATATCCATCACCGTCTAGGTCGCTCCATTGGTCTGGATTGTTCGGGAAAAGGTCAGGATTAGTCCCTGTGGGATTATCTCCATACCCATCATCGTCACTGTCTTCCCATTGTGTACCATCTGAAGGGAATGAATCTGGGTTGAAGCCGGTTGGGTCATCTCCATAGCCGTCTTCATCACTATCCGTCGTCTGTGAAGGGTCATTAGGGAAATCGTCGTTGAGATCATTTACGCCAT
The DNA here is from genome assembly GCA_034402455.1 of Candidatus Poseidonia sp. Lineage (GTDB taxonomy): Archaea > Thermoplasmatota > Poseidoniia > Poseidoniales > Poseidoniaceae > Poseidonia. The sequence goes on from DASCRS010000146.1 coordinate 8,478, forward strand.
CCATGTCGCTGTCCAAATCATAGAAAGAAATTTTGGTAGCGGAGGGTGTGCTTCCTACAATGAACAATTGACCCATGAAGGTTGATTCAAATCCAATTACATCACCCTCTCCAGTATATGTTTCCAATTCTGTAAAATTGGTTGAATTAACAAAAGAAAAATGACCCTGTTTTGCTCCAATAGCATACATTTCACTACCATGCTCAGATATGTATGTGATTTGCTTCGTATGGGGGAGAGATAAGGTCTGGACACTCCATGAATCAGTATCGAATTTGTAAATCGTACCACCAGTTGTTCCAGCAAGAAGCGTGCCATTTGAGGTTTCTACGAGGGACGAGATAATCCCCGTAGAATCACTTATTGTGTTGATTAGTTGGCCTCCATTGTCATGAATGTAGATTTTCTTATCATAGGACGCCATAGCAATTCGTCCATCAGTCAATATCTCAAAAGCACTGATACCTTGTGAGATAATCGTGGTCCCAATGCCTGATGCCAATGAAGAAGTATATTCCTCTGCCCTACGCTTTCCTGCGTATTGGGCAAGCCAAATATCACCTTGATGGTCCCATTCAGCATCGTTTACTGGGTCTGGAAGAGTTATGTTTTCATAAATTGATTCGGTACTTAATTGGACTACAAAGGCCCCTGTTTGGTGTGAAACTGTAACCAATTCATTGGCATCATCGATTCGAGCTTTATTTGCATTGACATTGAGAAAAAGACTCCACTGTGCTGAGAGAACGCCATCATTGAATGCATTGATACTTACATTTCCTTCCTCATCAACGGTGAGAACATTACCATCATCAAGTACAGACCAAAGGACAAGGGCACGGTCTAATTCATCGGTCTGACCTGCATCAGTGATATTTGGTAATTCGGCACTGGCAACCCCCATTGCTACACCTTGAAGGCAAAGAATGAACACAGCAAGAAGAACTGAGGGGCGCTTCATGTAATACCGGTATTCATCTTATGATATGAAAAGCGCGTATGGTTGTGAAGGAGAAAAAAAGGTCAATCCTCATCTTCTTCATCACTCTTGGGAACCATCTTCTTCGCTGGTGACTTTTTGACTGGGGTCAAAGTTCCCTTGACTGGACGCAAGGCTGCGGTTGTTCGGCCTACCGAGGAGGAGGGAGGAGGGCCCCGTTGTTTTGCAGGCATCAACATATGGCCCACTGGAGTGATTGTTGCTGTTTCTGTCGGCTCATCCACTGGTTCAAGTACACCTCGAATTGGACGCAATAAATTGCTTTTAGATGTTTCATCCTCAAGGATAGGTTGCTCCTCTTGAACGGCTGGCGAAATATGTTCTTCTTCAGATTCAATCTCTTGAACAACCTCAGCCTCTTCCATTGCAACATCTTCTTGCGGCTTGATTTCAACTGGCGGCTGACCAATTGGTTGGCGAACATTACGAACTGGAGGGACAATTGGTTGGCGAACA
>DASCRS010000147.1:0-3815 GCA_034402455.1 Candidatus Poseidonia sp.
GCATTGTGATTACAACGCTAATAAGCGATGAAAATGGTGCATTTACCTATGACTGGTTAGTGCCTGATATTTTCGCATTCGGCAATCATACCTTGGAAGCAGAGGCTCCCTCTCAGGGATACTACCGCTCCAGTGAAGGCAATACGAACTTCTTCCTTTCACATCGTTCTTGGGTAACTATGCTTTTCGAGGATGGTATTGAAGCCACCCGAGGAGAGACATGGGAAATTACAGGTCGACTCTACGACTACGACACCATTGACCGTGATGGACTGGTGGGAATGATGGTTGATATCTCAATGGACGGTGTTCCATTGACCTCAACGGTGACAGGAGTTGATGGTACTTGGTCCGCTAGCATTCCAGCAACCATGGACCTCGCTCGTGGAGAGCACCAAATTACCGTTCAATTCGCTGGAACGCAGGCTCACCTCCCTGCATCTGCAGATAGCAATGTCTTGCTTTGGGCTGATGTAATAATCACGCTTGATACAACTTCAACTCCGATTGTTACGCGCTCAGATGGAGTGTTTGCACCGATTGTCTACACTGGCTCTGTTCAGGAAGTTGGTGGAGGCGGTGAAGTGTTTGAGGACCTTGTTCTAACCATTGGAAACGGCTCTCAGTGTGTCGATGCACGTGAAGGAGCAAAGTGCTTCCCACAGGTGAGCATCACATGGGCAAATGGAAACTTCTCAATGACTGCAACAGCCCCTTACTGGTTGGATGTCGGTTCACAATACTTCGCAGTTGATTCAGCTCGTAACGATTCAAATTATCTCAATGCTGGAACCGTTAGTAGGGCGGTCTTTGTACAAGTGAATGCAGATATCATTCCAACCGTAGAAGAAATTGTTGAGGGAGTCCAAGAAGAGATTGGTGTTGAGGTCGTAATAACTGCTCAAGATACGAATAGCGGGATACCAGGCATTGATGTTGTTGTTTATCTTTACAACCAAAACAACAGCCAAATTGCTTCACAACAGCGTCAAACCGATTCTTCTGGCGAAGTAATTTTTGATTTCCCTGCGGATCCTCCATATGGAGACACTTCGTTTTGGGGCGAGATTACACTTGACATTGTCATCAACGACCCACGTCTTTCCAGTCAGAGCACTCAGGAATTCGAGGCGCAACGTAGTGAAGGATTTGAAATGAAGTATTCCTATGCTGCAGAAGAAAAACAAATTTCTCCTTGGGCCTACTTCGCAGTGTTGCTTATTGGTGCCCTCATCGCTGGAGGAGTAGTTCTTTATCGTCGGAAGATTGCCGCAGATGACCTGTTGAAGGATGCAGCAGAAGTCTTTGCGTATACGGCAGAATTGCTTGCTGCTGGAGATGAAGTCCGAGAATCCATCTTTACCTGCTACCAAGACCTCTGTGGACTTTTGCAGCAACGTGGATTCCTAAGAAGAGATTTCGAGACGGTTCGTGAGTTTGAATTCGCAATCCGTCAAGCCCTGCACGGCGTTTCAGAAGATGCGCTCACTGCTTTGGATAACACCTTTGAAATGGCACGTTATAGCCGTGAAGAAATGGGAAGTCAACATCAAGAAGTTGCCGTACAATCCTTGACCCGAATGGGAACGGAAATTGAACAAATCCAAAAATTCCCTCAACGCATAGATTTACCATCGTAGATGAAGTCGTCCTTCGCTAAATACAGCGGATAGATTTGATGAGGCGCCCTCTGGAAGTGGAATCTCTTTGACCAAAGGGGGTAAGTCTCCATCATCAACTTGTAGTTGGACAACGGTTTGGTCGGCGATGGTTTTGAATCGAAGATGGATGTCATCAAATGTGGTTCCAAGTAGCGGGATGGTTAATCCATCGGGATTGATTCTACCGTTAATTGATTCAACTATCCATGAAAGAGCCCGACCTGGTTCGCTTTCAGCAAGTGATGTTTCAGGAAGCATTCCTGCAGTTACCAACACTTCGGTATGTAGTTGGCGAACCTCAGAGAGGTGAGATTCATTAGTTTCAAATTGTGCTTGAAGCATAGATGCATCGGCTGAAAAACCATCCATTTCTTCCTCGTTAGAATGTTGTTTCATGGTGCTTGTTGATTGCTCAATTACGAGAGGTGACCATTCGTCCATGAGGTTTGGATACGACGAGCCCACATGAACCTTCGGACTGCTATTTCTTCATTCCAAGGTGGCGTCAGGATGTATTTTCGCGAAAAATCTTCGAGCGAAGTGACCAGTTGATTCAGGAGAATTGGATTTATTCATGAGCAGGTCTTCTGGAAAACACGAGGCGTAAGTTCGCTCTGTTACTCTGCGGTCCAATAGGACGATGAGTGCGCGGTCTCCTATGGAGCGGATTGGCCTTCCCATCGCTTGTAAGATGGAATTGATTGCAGGTTGAGATACCGTGTACTTCCATGCAAGGTTCCTGCCAAATCGTTCTTCTGCATAGGTTTTCAACGCTGAAGACAAAACTGATGGAGGGGAGTTTGGGATTCCAATACATGCTACTGCATCCAAGGCTCCACTGTGATAATCAACACCTTCGGAAAGGCGGGCATTGAAAACGCCAGCAAGAAGGATTCGCCGACCTGCCCTTTTCTCTTCAAGCAGGGTTTCAACGACCTGGTCCAAATCTTGCTTGGTCCAATTTCTGTCCTCTACGAGCATCTTTACTCCAGGAAAGAAATCATCCTTTATCTCACCGACAATTGAATTGAGCAGGGCATAGGAAGGCGCAAAAACCGCAACATTCCCAGGGGTCGTATCTAGCAGTGATTGTATGTGTTGGCGTAGTAAATCTGTATTTTGTGGTGTCCTCTCAGTGTATTTTGTCGTCACATCTGAGGCAACCAAAACTGGGCGTCGCATGGCGGCAAAAGGAGAAGGATATGCAACGGCAGTGGTTTTGGGTGAAGTCAAAGCCAGAATGTTTGCGTACATAGTTGGTGGATAGAGCGTTCCTGACATTAAAACAGCACCAGAAGAGCCTGTGATTACTGGTTTAGATACCAATCCAGGGTCGAGAAGGTGGGTTGTGATTCGTCCGTCTTTCCCTTTGGTATCGTAGACCATAGTCATCGCTGTGGTGGAGCCAAAACGGACGAGACAATCTAAAATTTGAGCAACACGGTGGGAATTTGGTTCCATGGGGTTGCCATCATCTCCTGCATCCATATCAACATCAACACTCGCGAGTATGTCCCGAAGCTGATGGATCCGAATCGCAGGGTCCACGCGGTGCTTTCTTTCAGTGGGTTTTGAATTCAGGTTTTGCTGGCCGACAAACCCGTCTACTTCATCACAAGCATTGTGGAATACTTGTAGCAAAGAATTCACTTCAACTTCGCACTCTTCTTTGTCCCCGACGAGGGATGAGCGCAAGCGACTAAAGAAATCTGCAAAACTTTTTCTTGAAGTACGGATGACTTCAAGGGACCATTGGGCTAAATCATGTGTCGGTTGAAGCATTTCTCCACCAGGCATATTCATTGATTGTTGCAAAGTTCCGACATATTCTTCCAATTCAGCAAATGTATTGCGAATCATGGTTTGAGTGAGTCGTTTCTCCAGAGTAAGTCTAATTCTATCGGGGAGATTGTGGGCTTCGTCTACGATTATTATTATGTCTTCAAGGGACAAATCCATAGCTTTGAGGCTTGACTCACGAACTCCTTCGTCAAAGAGGTGATTGTAATCTCCGACAAAGACGTCAGCCCCATTTACCGCTTCACGAGCAACTTTCCATGGACATGCTTGGGTTAATTCTCCATTTACGGTATGAGTTCGAGTGAGTGAAACGAGTTCGTCGACATGGAGGGGTGCCTCTAGGATTCGTTCTTT
>DASCRS010000148.1:0-9155 GCA_034402455.1 Candidatus Poseidonia sp.
CTACCCATACATGTTAGGCCTCGCTGACGCCGTATAACAATTCCTCTTGTTTACCCATCTTCTATTCTTTCGGTTTTTTCTCTAAAAAATCAATCGATAACCTTTATTGATTGCTAGTAAGAAAATAATTACATAGTGATTTACCAAATTATTTAGCAAATCTTCATTCTTCTTCCGAAATGATTTTGGAAGCATCCTTTTCCCTTGCTTGATCTGCCCAAATTCGTCGTAACCTACGCCTACCTTCTCTTGGTACAGACTCCCAAATCCAGGTTTCTGATGCGGGAGTTGCTAGAAGAATAAATGGTAAGATGAAAACCCATGTCAAGGGTAGGAAAACCGCTGAATATACTGATACAAGCAATGCTGAACGCCAAAATGTTGAGCGAAGAATAGCACCCCACCTCTTATCTTGAAGCATCATATAACCATGTTTAGCAGTAATTAGAGCCTCAGCACGTGGTGTGAAAACAGAAACTAAAGCAATATTCATTAGACCAATTGGGCTGAAAATATCTTTCATCTCAAACATACGAAACATGAGAACCATCGCCACCATGCCGCCTATTGCCAAACCGAGGGCCCATCCACTTGTTGGTTGTGAACCGCCTTTACGAACTCTTTTTCTTCTAAGAAGAAAATGAGAACCTATTGACGCGAATAAAGTTACGATTATGAGCGAAACAACGTTGAGGCCAGTTTCGATTCCTCCGCTTGACGCTGCTGTTGTGTAGTAAGGCCGAAAAAGTGCGCCATCAGCCGCTACAGCATAGAAACCGCCGAGGACTATTCCCCAGAATACTTGATTCCATGCTGTAGGTAGGTCGTAAAAACCAGAGAAACGAGTCATGACACCCCTCCATCCCAATGTCATGCCAATGAGGGCACAAAAACTGGACAACTGGAACAGTAGAAGTTCAGAAACCATACCCAGCGGTTCACCTCCCCCTTCATCAAAGCGTTGTTCCGTATATGGTGATGCGAGGCATTCAAACACCCCAAGCGCTTCCGCGTGGCATGGCCAGACTACTCTTGTTCGGAGGTAAAGGTGGAGTTGGTAAGACTACGACATCGGCTGCTACTGCAATTTGGCTAGCAGATTGCGGATTGCGGGTTCTTCTTGTCTCAAGCGACCCTGCACACTCCACTTCTGATTCCCTCGGGGTCAAATTAAGTTCTGTACCAACCGAAGTTGAAGGAGTCAACGGCCTATTTGGCCTTGAAATGGACCCTGAAGCAAAACTTTCCACCCTTCTTCCAAAGTTTGGTGAAGCAATGAATAACATGAATGGTTCGGGCTTAGGTGGATTGAACATGATGCTGGATGCTGGTGCAATGGACGAAATGAATGACATCAAGTCCGATGTGAAAACCTCAGAAATGATTTTGCCTGGTCTTGATGAAGCACTTGCGTTTGATGAACTCCTTAGGCACATGGAAAATCCAACATGGGATGTTGTTGTATTTGACACAGCACCTACTGGACATACCTTGAGATTTCTTTCATTGCCCGAACTTATCGAGGCTTGGTCGGGTCGTTTGCTGCGATTAATGCGGGTTTCTGGAGGTATTCGCTCCATGCTTTTTGGCCGTAAAGAGAGCAAAGCAATGAAAGAAGAATTAGAGCGCTTTCGCCGTAGAGTACTCCATGTTCGACGTGTCATGAGCGACCCCGCTACGACAGCTTTTACCCTCGTTACCATTCCTGAAAGAATGGGGGTTAACGAGACGGTACGAGCATATGATTCGCTTGTTGAATTCAATCTACCAATTGGTGGGTGTCTTGTGAATCGAGTCACACCCGAATTTGACCACCCATTCCTGATAAAGCGACGAAAACAAGAACTTGAGCGAATTGCTGAACTAAAATCCACTCTCAAGGACATAGAGATAGGTTCTATAGAACTAGCTGACCAAGAAGTAGTGGGTGTTGAGGCACTACGCGGCATTGGAAAGTTACTCTACGGTGAAATTGATACGATACCATCCACTATAGGACCTCACCAAATTGGTGAGGTACTAACTCATGAAGTTCACCGGGGAATGATCACCGAAATTGAAGATGAGTTGGAAAAAATACACTTACACTTCCCAGGGCTAAACAGAGAAGAAATGAGTTTGCGTAGCGAACAAGGAACTCTTTTCGTTGGACTAAATGGCCGTGAGCAGGAGATACCAACTCAAAGTTATGTCAAATCAAGCCAAGTCAAGGCATCGCTCAACGATGATGTGCTTTCCCTTGACATCCCACGTTCCGAGTCACCGTCTTGAAGCAGTGGGTTCAAAGGGGGCAACCTCGACGCCCAAACATGGCTCTTGAAGGCTTATCCCGAGGCATCTTTCGCTCCTTGGGTTTCCTCAAGAACAAAAGGAAACTTGACGAAGAAGAACTGAGAGAGATGACTCGCAGTCTTCGTAGGGCACTCCAAGAAGCCGATTTCAACATCAGGCAGACCAAGGAAATCGTTGACAGGCTTGAATCTAGGCTCCGAGAAGAGGAAACACGACCTGGTATAACCTTGCAAACACATGCCATGAACATCCTATACACGGAACTAGTTCGTATTCTCGGACCTCCAACAGAATTTCAGCCTCGTGGTGCTACCCTTCTTTTGGTCGGACTTTACGGTCAAGGAAAGACAACAACAACAGCAAAACTTGCCGAGTGGTATCGCAAGAAACACGGATTGAGAGTGGCTGTCATTGAAGCAGACGTTCACCGACCTGGAGCGTATGCACAACTATCTCAACTTCTTGAGGAATCGACGGTACAGGTTTACGGTGAACCTGAAACAAAGGATGCAGTCACTATCGTGCGAAATGGACTGAAAGAATGTGCCGCTGCGGACCTTGTCATTGTTGACACAGCAGGGCGACACCAACTTGACAATGAATTGGTCGTTGAACTAGAAAACATAGCATCCTTGACCCGAGCGACCGACCGCTGGTTAGTCATTGATGCTCAAGTTGGACAAGCAGCAGGACCTGTTGCTGCTTCATTCCACAATCTCGCTGGAGTCACAGGCATTGTAATCACAAAACTTGACGGTACTGCCCGTGGCGGTGGAGCACTTTCTGCAGTAGCAGCAACTGGTGCACCCATCGTTCACATTGGTGTTGGTGAGCGAATTCAGGATTTAGAGAAGTTTGAATCCGACCGTTTCATCTCAAGATTGCTCGGAATGGGGGATATTCAGGGGCTTATCGACCTTGCACCAGAAGATATGGACCAAGAGGAAGCCATGCGCCTCACTCAGCGTTTAATGAGCGGCAGATTTACCCTCAACGACATGTATAAGCAAATGGAAATGATGTCCAAAGTTGGAACTATTGACAAATTGATGTCGTTCTTGCCAGGCAGTATGCTCGGCGGGATGGGCGCTATGTCGAAGGGGCAAAAAGAAGCCATGCAGGGCAATCTTGACCGCTACAGAACCATCATGGATTCCATGACGGCGTGGGAAAAGAACGAACCTGCGAAAATCAAATCAGACCGAATCAAAAGGATTGCCCGAGGTTCAGGTGTTCGGGAAAAGGACGTTCGTGAATTGATTGGTCAGTGGAATCGTTCACGCAAGATGATGAAGGGAATGGGCGGTAATCGCAAACTCAACAAGCAAATGCGCAAGATGATGAAAGACGGCGAGATGGATATTGACCCCTCATCCTTTGGCATGTGAAACCGAATAAGGTTTCAATGCTGATAGTTATCACCTATGATCGTATTTATTGGGGTGAGGTTGTGAAGGAAGCAGAGCGAAAATAAGCAATATGAGGCCTCCGACCCATGGGATAAGCCCAAGAAGTATATACCAGCCAGAATTTCCCGTATCTTGGATGCGCCGAATCATGAGACTAATAAGAGGTATTAGCAAGGCTATGAAGCCACAACACACTGCGTAGAATAAATCTTCACCAATTCCCGCTATTTCCTCCAAAAACACTACAATACCAAAAATTCCACCTAATAACATCCAATAGGCAAAATAACCAAACCAAAATTCACTCCTTTGTGCCCGACCCTTGCCCGACCAATTTGATATTGTGTTGGTGAAGGCTTGTATTGGATTAACCATACTTTGATTGAGATAAGGATTGTATCCAGGAACCGACATCATCCCACTATTTGGAGTGGCTGCGAATACTTGAGCACCAGTTTGCATCGGCACTTGTTGGTGGACATTTCCCATAATTTGAGGTTGGGGGGGAGCAGCGGAAGCAGGCGCCGCCTTTGAATCTCGAAGAACAGCCCCTACAATGGCGCCTACAGATGGCGGTGGAGGTATATCATGTTCTTCATCTGCCTCACCAATGTGGTCAGCACAGTATGGCTTTTCGCCAGCTTCTCGCGATTCACGGAAGAAAGATTCACAGTTATTGCAAAACAAAGTTTCGCATCCCTCTTTGAAACAGAAAAGACCAGGATTATTTACTGCATCAATAGGAGTTTTACACATGCTACAAATTTCGTTATTTGCTCCAGAATTGATGATAATATCACCAGTGGTAGGGCCAATTGCATTATGGCCAACCTGAGCGGAGTCCGTGAGATTAACTCCGGGGCCGTCACTCGGTGTCATATTTATCCCAAAACGACGGGCTTTATCAATCTCTCACAATAAATGCGCAACTATTATGCACTCACTCACAAAAATTCTCAATATGTTTTCGCAAGTAAAACACGACGGACAGTCGGTTCACCCGTCATGTGACATGGCCGGGGTTCTTCGTAAGGCTCAGTTGCATCACCGAGGAAAGCAAATCCAGTGGTCCTCTCAATGGCTTCGGCATGTGCGTCAGTTCCATCAAAAGCCAATTCATAGATGTGGCCGTCCTTGACCTCCCCGTTCATGAACCATTCACCGTCACGGTGTTCAAATTCGGGAAGCGGTTGAACAACATCACCCATATGTTGGGATGCCCGAGAACGCAATTCTTCACTAATTTCTTCAAGAACGCGATAACATTCGTCGACGATAGAATCCATTGCAAGCGGTTCCTTACCTCCTGTCCTGCGTGCAGCAAAAGCAGTTCCTTGAGCGATATCTCTGGGACCAATATCAAGGCGCAAAGGTACGCCTTTGATTTCCCAATCGTAATATTTCTGACCAGGGTGAAGGTCACGGTCATCGACTTTGACGCGTAGTCCTCGTGAGCGGAGTGTTTCAGCAAGTTCGTGAGCCACAGCAACCGTGTCAACTTCTGAATTCTTGCGAATCATCGGGCAAATAACAACTTGGAACGGGGCGACTGCTGGGGGCATGATGAGGCCGTTCTCATCTCCATGCATCCCAACCAATGCTCCAAGCAATCGTTCTGACATTCCATAGGTGGTTTGATGGCAGTAGGACTGCTTTGCTTCCTTATTTTCGTATTTGAGGTCAAACGCCTTTGCCCACTGGTCCTGATAGTGGTGACATGATGCGACCTGAAGTGTCCGACCATTGGGCATGACTGCATCAATTCCGATGGTATACCAAGCGCCAGGGAAGGTATCCCATAGAGGGCGCTTTGCTTTGATGATAGGGAGGCACAATTCGTGCATGATTTTGTCTACTATCTCTAGGTCTTGGGCAATTTGTCTAGATGCATCTTCTTCGTCCGCATGGGCTGTATGTGCCTCAAAGAAATGGATTTCACGTACACGAATAAACGAACGAGTTTGTTTAGTTTCATATCGGAATGTGTTGACCATCTGGTAAACCTTGAGTGGCAAATCTTTGTGTGAACGAATCCACAATGGAAACATTGTATACATGGCTGTTTCAGAAGTAGGTCGTAAGAACATTGGAATATCCAGTTCATTTTCCCCAGCATGCTTAACCCAGTAAACTTCTTTTTTGAAACCACCTTCTTCATCTTCATCACGCAAATCATCGGGGTCTACGCCTTCTTCGCGCGCTCGCTTAAGCCGGGCCACCAATGCATTTTCCTTTTCCAATAGAACTTCTGGAATGAGAAGGGGGAAATTTACTTCTTCGTGCCCAGTTCGTTCCATTTCGTCATGCGTCAAAGCATCAATGAGCTTCATAGTTTTCCAACCATAAGGTCTCCAAACATCCATTCCCTTGATTGGATAACGCTTGTCAACCAGTTCAGCGGCTTCAACAATAAACGGATACCATTCATTGAAATTTTCGCTTTTCGAAGGGATACCTCGCTTCGCTTTACCGTGGCCCATGGTTTGTGGGCTGGCTTAACTATCATCAAGATGACGGCTAAATTTGGTCCTAAGAAGTTGAGTTTTCACCAGTTAAGATTACCGCAAGGGCTGCACCACACCAGACTACTTCAAGCACCAAAAAAGCCCATTCAGCAATGAGAAAGGCACGCACAGCAAGAAGACCTGAACCAAATGCCATCAACCAAAGATAAGTTGATTGTTTGCTATGCAGAACGTTGCGTGTCTCAAGTAAAAAGGCAAGAAGAATACTCGCCATGCCAATGTATGCGATCGCTTCACTGAGCAACTCAATCACAGAGTCACTTCCTGCCGCTAAAGAAAACAACGAGAACTACAGAACATATCACGGCAACCAAATCAGGAATTCCAAAACTGCCTTCCAAAATTGTTAGGCTCCACCCGTTACCGTTGGCTATTTGGTGGATTGAAGCCCAATTGATTCTATTGTATCCCTCATTTGGGCAGAGGTCGCTTGGGTCACATAGACTTCCAAATATATGACCAAACGCCCCAAATAGGTTCAAAATACTAATTACCAAAAGGGACAAAGGAAGCAAAGGTCGTCGAATTTTTGCGGGTTGAGGCTTTGGGGGCAAATCAATTCCAGGTAATGGCAATGGTATCGCTGGTGCTTGAGGCTCAATAACCTCAACCAACATGTGAGTCGGAGGCGCAACTTCAGTTATTCCTGTGGATGGAGAAGTTTGTATTTCTCTCGCCTTAATAGGTTGTACTGGGGCGATTTTAATCCCATAAATACGGTCTGCAAGGCTAACAAGCGTTGGGTCATCAGCAATTTCAGCAGGGTCAAGTTCCCCGTCCAAAAGTTGTTGAAGACGGTCGCTTGTTGATGTCATGAATTCTCCTCCGTTGTAATGGCGTTGACGCTTACCTTCAAGAATGCTCCTTTCATCAATGTCATGATAAAATAAGCAAATTCATTCTTCTTCACGATATTTATTGTATAGATTTTCGTTGACCAATAGACTTGAGCAATGTGGACAGCGGTCATTATTGCCCAGCATGAGGGGCCGAATCGCAAGGACTGCTAGGCATGAGGGGCAAGCCGCAAGCATTTCTCCTTCCTCAAGGTCGGCTAATGGATTGAAGGAATCGTTACTATATCCTGAACGATAAATGGGGTGCCAGTGAAATAACGCACGACGCCCCGAGCCGAAACCAGCCCACCCCATTAAGAATACAAATAACAAACCACTCAGGCTCCCTCCAATCAATACTGAAATTAAATTCATGAATGCAACAAAAGTAAACATCAGGCTTGCTGTGGCCAAGATGAAAACAGCAGGCCAGTAGGCCCATTGACGACGCTGCCGATAACTGACATACACACTTAATCCGACAAGTGCCAATGCGATGATAATAACTGAGGAATTGGAATCGGAAATAAGCGTGAAAGATTGCAAAATAACCGCCATCAAGTAAACTACAATGCCTGTGTCAACAAGAACTATGAACGAAGTTCCACGATGAATATGAGCGATTGGGTCACTTGCTGTGGAAGCTGACGGGGCTGAGCCTGCCAAAACGAAATCGTCCGCCCGAGTGGTGCTCATGACCTTCCCTCGGGTAGTCCCTTCTTCAAACATATGGACTGTTATTGACAGTTGAATTAGGCGAAGGAGTCATGAAACCCCGATGCTTGGGCGTTACATGGTGACCCGTGATACCGATGTTGAGTCTACGGGTAATTCGCTGAAAGGTGCCCGAATCGTTCTCGGTGTAACTGGCGGCATCGCCGCTGTTGAAACCGTCAAACTCGCTAGAGAATTGCGACGCCATGGTGCGGAACTTACCGTTATAATGACTCCTTCTTCGCAACGAATAATCACTCCTCTCGCAGTTCGTTGGGCATCTCAAGCAGAGGTAATAACTGACTGGGATGGTGACTTAACAGCCTTGGATGTTGCTGACGCAGTATTGATCGCACCAGCAACAAGGGACGTAATGGCCAGCCATATCCATGGTTTACAACATGGACCACTAATGATGGCACTTTCTGTTGCACGTAGCCGAGGAACTCCAATAATGATGGTACCAAGTATGCATCAAGACCTCGCTAACGACCCAGTTACCGAGGAAATTGTCACAGAACTCCGTAGTCAATCAATAACAGTTCAGTGGGGTCCAAATGAAGAAGGAAAGCAAAAAACTCCTGATGCAAATACCATTTGTGCACACCTTTGCCACCTCGTCAATCAAAATAAGAAAAACCGTCGCTCAGTAGTAATTACCTTGGGTGCAACATCCTCACCAATCGATGACATTCGCCATGTACAAAACACCAGTTCAGGGTCAACAGGATGGGCACTTGCAGACCACCTTTACCGACATGGACATGATGTCACTTGTGTTGCTGGATTAACGACAACATCTCCACCAAATTGGCTCCCTCTTATCATCCGTGCACCTACCCCTTCTGAAATGCTCAAAGAATGCAAAGCACTGTCAAATGACAGCATCGATGCATGGATTCATGCTGCAGCAGTTTTGGATTATGTGGTTGGCTCTCCTGCTGAGGGAAAAATAGCGAGCCAGCAAGGAAAACTATCCCTTGAACTTGTTGAAAGTCCGAAACACATCCAAGAATTGCAGGATAATTGTAAGGGAAGTGTCCGTATTGGATTCAAACTGGAATCAGGAATTAAGCAGAGAGACCTCATTTATCGTGCCGTCGCACAAATTGAAACTTCAGGAATGACGGCTGTAATAGCAAACCGCTTAGAAGACCTTGATGATGACAATAAGCCAAGAGGATATTTGGTTGATTCACTGGGTTCTCATTTTGTTTTGGAAACATCAACTCAGCTCCATGATGCTATCATGACGCTCGTTGAGCGTGGTCTGGAGGAGTGACTGTGCGAAGGTTTGCAATTATTGGTCATCGCGCCATGTCAAAGGGCAAGTTACCTCTAAACGACCTCGCAGGAGGCGCAGGAAGAATGGATGTTTT
>DASCRS010000149.1:0-2829 GCA_034402455.1 Candidatus Poseidonia sp.
GCAAAGCGATTGCTTCTTTCATTGCTACAAGCAAAATCTGAGTTGCGAGCCAATGATTTACCAGAACTTACCCATACTGACGACATACTCTTCCAGATGGCTACAGAAATTCAATGTGCTACTCTTACAGTTGACACAAATCTAAAACGGCGGCTCTACGAAAATAATCTAACCATTATTGAAGTCCGAAAGGGAAACCGATTACACCTTCTTGAAACGCTATAGAAGCAATCACGGCAAAGTGAACAAAACATCGTCACCGTGACCATCCAACCAGCTCAATTTCACACCTGCATCAATCCAAGCATGCGCGTAATTGATTGCTCCAAAGGCTCTAATTAGGTCTCCAGTGTCAAGAAAATGTCGAGCATCAGAAGCATAATCATCGGCCATCCTCAACATTACAGAGAGTTTTTCTCCCTCAATAGAAGAAGGCTCTACCAAAGGAGTAGCCTTTGCTCTAGCTCTCTTTGTGATGTTTAGGTATTTTTCAACCCTCTCAATTGAAAGCGTATCGGGTGATTCCTTCATTCTCCGCCCTCCTTTTGCCGACTCAATAAGCGACGAGCATCTTCTGTTCTTCCCAGCGATTCATAAAGCTCGATAGCGAGGGACAACTTGCCTAAATCTTCTGCTTCTTGCGCTCTGATGAACAATTGACGTCGTTCGTCCCAGTTTCGGGCCAAAGCCGCTTCTGCTGCAGCCTTATACCGTCCCTGACGCTCTGCTTCAGAAAGATGTGGAGCAGACCATTTACGCACCAAACCGTTTCTTGTCGCAGTGGCCATTGCATCAGGCGTACACAAAATCAGCAAGTCCCCAAGATCCATATGAAGGCCAAGGGGCTCTTCTTCATCCACGTCATTCCCTTCAAGAGGAAGGCTCAATGCGTGAAGGTTGCCTTCAATTCCCAAAACCCACCAGCCATCTCCACTTCGAACCGCTTCCATCGGCTCAATTGATTCGTGTTCAAGGTGTTCAAGTTGGTCCCATCCAAATGGATGAGGGACTCCTTCCCATATTCCACCATCTCCACTTTGAAGCAATAGTCTCCCCTCAGTAAGTGCTGAACACCAACTCCATGAACGGTCTTCCAGTTTTCTTTTCCTATCATCTCCAGTCAACCGGCCACACCACAAGAATCCCTGCGGGTCTTGCCAAAGTAGGTGCTCACGGTCAAGCCATCCAACAAGCCTGCGAATTGGACCAGTTTCAACGCGACGAATTCCACGTCCTTCTTGAGAGAATAGATGTAATTGACCTTGTCTTCCTGCAAGAACCCATCCCCCACCAGGTCGGTGTGCAAGGTCACTGAAGCCACCAGGCGTACTGCGTCCTTCATGGACCATACCTCCTGTTGTTGTGTCCATGAGATAGAAGCCATGTGCTGCGAGGAGCCCGATGGTTCCTTGCCATGCTTGTGCCGCATGAACCTTGAACGGGACTTCAACGCTCCAACGTTGCTCACCGTTGGCCTCGAGAAGCGTAAGTTGTAGTCCTGCACTCACTAGCAAGCCACCTTCAACAGAAGTCATTGCTGCTATACGTCCATCTGACTGCCATGACCATGCGATATTCCACTTCATTGTTCATCACTCCTTTGGAAACTTCCCCATGCTTCTAATTGTGCCCTTGCCATCTGAGTAAGCACATACTTGCGGTGTCGGCCAACCTTTCTTGCTTGCAATATTCCACCTTTTAACAGACGATTGCATATTTGGGAAAGGCGGGCGCGCTTTATGGACAAAAACGCTAGTATTTCTTCATCTGAGGGTGAAAAATCACGTTCATTTGCTTGACCGACAATGTATGCCTCTGACCGTGAAAGTGAAGAAAGCAGATGTTTGTCCAATGGATGGCTTTCTTTCGGGCCAATGCTCATTTTGCGTCTTGCATCAAAAAATCTCATTATGTCTTCACTTGACGATGAAGGATTGCTAGGCGACTCAAACTCATTGACCAGTCTTGAAATAAGATATAGCAGGTCTTTGCCCTCAATTACAGGTTTTTCACTCGATTCACTCAATGCGCTTTCTTCCAATATATTGTCTTCAAGGATAGCGGGCTCATGAGATATTTCTAAAGGCTCAGGAAATAGCCCGATTTCATCATGAATGAGAGCTGCTGATTCGTCTTCTTTGAACTCTTCAGCCTCAGTAACGGGTGGACTTTCCTCTGCAACCCAGTATTCATGCCCCTCGCTCATTTCCACTTTGTGTTGTTGATCTGGTGGATTCGAATTTGACCCTGGCACACCATAACGAGTGTTCATTCCTCCTTTATTGCGAGAAACAAGCCCTCCGAAATTTCCTGCTGGGGGAGGGAAATGAGGGGCTTCTTGAGAACTTGATGCATCTATGATTGGTGTTTCAAAGGGGTTCGTTTGAAGTGGTTCATCAAGTTCTTGGGCCTCATTAAGGGCACCAATGTCCAAATCAAATAAATTACCAAAGGCCGATTCTTCTTCTTCGAATTCGGTTTCAACACGCTCATTCCAAGGAATGGAGGCATCAATGATTTCTTGCTTCGCTTCAACAGGTAAATTTTCATTCTCAATCTCTTCAACATCTAAATCGGGATTACCAAGATTAGTAATCCCTTCATCCTCCGAATTCATCAATTGGTCAAGAGTTGACGGTCCATCCCTAACCTCTATTCGGGCTGATGTATCAAGTGATTGTTCAGCAACTCCCATATCATTACGCATACGGATTTGGTCAACAGCATTCCTGAGTTCTTTGATAATTGATGCTGGATAGCCATCGGTCTGTTCAAGAATCCTTGTTGCGTCTTGTAGTGTGAATTCACAATCCATAGAGCCAACAGAAG
>DASCRS010000150.1:0-5227 GCA_034402455.1 Candidatus Poseidonia sp.
GAAATACTCCCTCTTGTTCACCTTCTTCTCTAATTTCTTGAATAGGCCCTAGAATCGGATACCCAGGTGCATAATGTTGGTCAGAGACGTTAACGATATCATTTGACCATTCGATTGGAACGTCGAGATTTTTTCTCAACATCCATTCTTCGTGTCGTCCGTTTTGGTCGATGTTGGAGTATTGTGATTCTTCAATCATCAGATTGCTTTCCTTTAGCATACGGAATACTCTTCCAGTAAGGTCAATCCTCTGCACCATGATACCCCGATTGCACAATCATTCATGGAGATATTGGAAAACCCATTAGGCGCATTGCAAATGCTTTGAAATAGGTGAAAAACGCACTGATTCAAGTAGTACGACTCAAAGGGTACCCAGTGTTATGTCTGGTAGATTCACGATTTCATGCAACCATTGACCCTGGTAAAACGCCCTCTGGCAGTTCTAGAAGCCTCACAGTTCCGTTGGGGTCAAGTGCGCCCAGTACGAGAAATTGAGAAATAAATCCAGTAGGGAGTGTTTTTCCGCCGAGATTAATTGCTCCAACTACAGTGCGACCAACCAAATCTGATTTTTCATAATTGGTGATTTGGGCCGAACTCCACAAAATCCCAATCACGGGACCGAAATCAACCTCAATTTTGTAGGATGGTTTCCTCATCTCAGGGAAATCTTCGGCGCTCAACACGATTCCAGTTCTTAAGTCCAGATTGAAATATGCTGCCGCACCGATAATCTCTTTTTCTTCCAGTTTTTCTGGATGATATGGTTCGCTAGGGTCAATGATATGTTGGCTCATTCATTCACCCTTGCGTCAGATTCACAAGACTTCTGTGAGAATACGTTCCAATTCTGTGTTTATGGTTAGAATAAGAGTTCCAAATTCTGGAGGAATGTTAGGGTCCTCATATAGTTCTTCAAGTTTGGATTGAGCCATTGCAATTCTAACATCAAGTTTCTTTCCTTTGTTGAGCAGCCAGTTATCACATGCTTCTTTCGCTTGTCGGCGAATGTTGCGAGGAACTTTTGGATCATCAATTTGGTTGATGACGCTGGCGACTTGTTGCAATCGTTCTTCGATATCCATGTTCTCACCAGTTGGGGGTAAAATCCTCTCGTGGGTGACCGTCTTTAAATTCATGGCCTTCCTCCTCTGCTTATGGAGGTAACCACAGACGGCGTGCTCGGATGGACCCGGGTCGGAGTTTTGTTGCTTGGTATGGCATGGGCCGCGTGGATGGACCATAAAAATCGAAGAGTCCCAAATGAACATTGGATTGTTTGGGCAAAGCCTGCAATTTTTCTTTGGGCCCTTGACCTAATGGTTCAAGGTGCTGACTGGACGATATATCTCACAGCCTTTGGTGTTGTAGCCTATGCCAGTGTTGCAGTCTTTGGAAGGGCCACGTTCAGAGATGCCCGTGCAGGTTCGGGTATTGACCGAGTGTTCCTACTTTGGTATTTTGTATCCTTCGTAGGATTTGCGGCAGGGGCGATTCGATATCAAGCAACTATGCCTCTTGACGTCATCTTGGGCGAAGGTGATGAATTAGGTATCTTATGGTGGAAGACAGCATCTGTTTTTTTGGTTATTCTTATCATTGACCTTGCTTGGCGTGTGCGTCTTCTTCATGGGGGGGCTGATGCAAAAGCTCTGATGTGGGTTGTATTGGTATTCCCCTCATGGGCAACTGTACCAACTCCTCTCTCATCGGTAATGGGTGAAGCACTTGTAGCCCTACCTGTGGCCTTTGCACTGTTGATGTGGGGCGGTCTTGCATTTTTGTTCATTCCTTTCATTATGTTGATTTTAAACTTGAAGAAGGGTGCTATAAATTCCTTTGGCGATCTAAGATATGCTTGGCACGCGACCCAAATTTCAATTGATGAAGTGATGAACCGTCATGTTTGGTTGTTGACTACAACGATGGCTCGTCCAGACGGTGAAACTCAGGTGATTCATCGCACAAGAGCACCTAGGAGGACTCCGAGTTCTGAACAACTGCAAGAACAAATCAATTCATTGAAGGAACTCAATGTAGAGCGAGTTTGGGTGAGTTTCAAGATGCCACTGCTGGTCTTCTTATTCCCAGCAATAGTGCCAATGGTACTCTTGGGTGAACCTACAGCGTTGGTAATGAACTGGCTGGGTTGATGGTGCGAACGCATCATGCGCCCTTGCGCTCAATGTTCTTAGGACGAAGTCCCTTGTAACTGCACTTTCGGCAACGAGCGGCACGAACGGCATTGCGTGCATTACAGCGCATGCAAATCTTGCGGTGGAGCAAGCGGGCTTCTGCTTCAGGGAATCGTGCCATGGTGGGGCGACCGAATTCCCCTATTTAATCACAACCGCATGTCATTGGGCCATCATCTGGCCAGTGAAACTCAACACGAGTGCTCGGTTATGTTGAAGGCGTATGCGCCTCTGCGTAAATCCATGAAGGTTGTCAGGCTCCCTGCCATCCATCATGACGGGAATGCTGTTATCGTTTCTGGACGCCTTGGAAGTTTGCTCATTGATGCAGGGACATCTTGGTATCAATCACTTCAAGTTGAACGAATCAAAGGCCAACTTGGAGATGGTGTGCTAGACCGAATTGTCCTCACCACACGTCGATATCCGTGTGCAGGGGGGGCAAAGCACATCTCGGAATCATTTGGAAACATTCCCATTCACATCCAGTATGAAGGACAAGCAGCTCTTGAAACTGGTGATTTTTTCACAACATGGGCTAATCGTTTTGATTCAGATATGCCCCCTACACAGACCATTGCTGTTGAGGATGACGAAATTTTTGCTCTCGGGGATGGGGACGTCAAAGCAATATCACTTCCAGGCCATGCCCCTGAAGGAATGGGCTATCTAATTGCTCATCTATCTACATTAGTTGTCGGACCGTTATTGCCGCGGGCAGACCGACCAACGCGATGGGACCTTCCTGGGGGTTCGCTCATTGAACTCATCAAGAGTTTTGAGACCATGAAGCGACTTCGCCTAAAATCTCTCGTTCCGATGCAAGGCCCTGCTATTCGTGGTGAAAAGCATGTTCAAGAGGTAATTGAACGACATCTCCGTTTCTTTAATGAAGCCGCAAATAACGATGGTAATCCCCCCAAGTCATGGCATAGGCCCGCTTCTACTGCCCTTTGGTTAACACCAATTTCACCTTGGCCTCTTGAGGAGAAGGAATCTGTTTAGACCAGAGGTATCGGGTGGGTTGGGTAGGAACGGTCGAGCCGTTTATGCCCACCTCGTGAGTAATGCTTTGCAGTATTATCTTGGCTGATTTGCGCCCCATCCCAAGTATGCATATGATGGATCCATCCACTTCGGACATGGACGATTCCATTTTCAAGATTCAAGCTTGAAATAGGTCCTGTGATGGTGAAGAGTTGTTCTTGCCGTTTGCTTGTTCTGTCGTCAAGAAGCCATACTTCTCCGTTCTGAGTGCCTGCTAAAAGATTCAAACTTCCTTGTCCAACAAGTGATAGTGCACGAATGCATCCACCATTGAGGGCAAATTTTGCTGTGATTTCTAGGCGAGGTAATGTGAGCACAATCACTTCACCCTTTGCATTTCCAATCACTGCTGTATCAACACAGTTCATTGGTCCACGAACCGCTAACAGTACTGTGGGTATTGACTCAAGAGGGATTCGTTGTGCTCTTCCATCTTTTGGTTTCCATGCAAGGAGGCCATCATCCATTGCGACGAGTGTGCCTTCAGAAGTAGTGAGGCTGCGTACAATCATTCTGCTCTTCATACGTAGACAATGATTACCTTCGGTCTACTTTCTTTTGGTAGACCCCTGTGGTAAAAGTGAAACTGAATATCAGTACATGTCGTCAGATTTGTTATCCTTCTTCCACTTTCGGTAGCAGGATTTGCACACTCGGACGCGACCTTTTCTTGCCTCGTAACCACTTGAGCCCCAGGTGTCAATAGCATTGTCAATGGAAAGCGAGCGGCCACCCATGTCTTTGTCTGCAAATTTAGCACAGTCTTTGATGCCACAGGAAATCTCTCCCTCTTTCGAGGATGATTTCTTCTTAGTATCTGTCTCTTCACCTGAGTCAGAGCGGTGCTTGCGAGCCTTGGCCTTGAATCCCATGATAAGTGCCTTTCATAGGTGCCTCATCAAGGTTCGCCTTTATTCCAGTGCTTCTCGTGCTTTGATTTTCTCTATGAGTCCGTCGAACAGTCGTAGTAAGCCACGTAGGGTGACTTCCGAAACATTGGCTACAGAACATACCTCGGATTGCGTTCTTGGATTTCCCGTTTGGTTTGCTGTTTTGTAAATAAGTGCTGCAGCAACGCCCATTGGTTTCTTCCCCTGCCATATCTCCTCGTGAGGCTGAATAGTTGCCCATAATTCTTCAAGCGGTACTCGGATATTTGGTGATAGGGAAAGGTCTGAGATAAATTTGTCAAAGTATTCATTTGGCCCAGTAATTTTGTGGAGGTTGAGACGACGTGAAACCTGACGAATGAGGCGAGAAAGGTCCTTTTCTGTTGTGTCAAAAGCCTCGGCGACGTCTGGAATTTGGCGAGGCAACTCTTCTTGACGGGCAACGAGGTAGGTACATGCAGCAGTCACTCCTGCAATAGAGCGTCCAGTGACAAATCCAGCGGATGAGAGCATTCGGTACAGCCGTGCTGCCTCCTCCTGAAGGGGTCGGGGCAATCCAGAGCGGTCACGGATGAATTGGTTCGCCTTTACGAGATTTCTTTCTCTGCTTTTGCGAGTCTTTGAACGTTCATCAATGACTCTTCGGCGGCGCCATTCTCTGCGTGCCTGTGAACTCATTCCATGCCTTGAAGCAGACCCTGTGTTCAGATCCCGAACATCGATGGTCGTGTTCAATCCTTTGTCAGCGAGGGTATATGTCATCGGCCTCCCAACACGAGAACGGTCCTCGCCTTGGTTATGGTTAGTCCACTCTGCACCAGGGTCGGGGACATTCTCCTCAACAACCAGTCCACAAGAGCCACATGTGATTTCTCCTCGTGATATGTCCATGTCCCATTTTACATCACCGCATTCTTCGCATGGACGGGTATGTCCTTCGACAACTCTACGGGAGGGTCGTTGAGAGCCAAAACCCTCTCGAACGGTCGTGGGTATTGTTTTGGGAGCGTTCTTGGGTTCGCGTTGTTGCTTCATCTTCTCAACTCCTTGTTTAGTAGTGGTGCCCCGTAGTATATAAATCCGTGGTTGTTA
>DASCRS010000151.1:0-3222 GCA_034402455.1 Candidatus Poseidonia sp.
CGTGGCAATATTTTGCAAGGTGCCCTTCCAGTAAAGATGTTTGATGCTGCATCACATGGTGTACCCAGCGTAGTGAACAGTGGATGTTTGATGGGAGAAATTGCTCAATTAGAGAATATTGGTCTACCTGCGCTTTGGAATGACCCTGAGTCTGTAGCCAGTGCATTATTGAGCGCCAAAGAAATGCCCGTTGAATTAAATCACACAGGTGAGCGAGAGCAGCAGCGTTGGTTATCAGCAATGGATCCTGTTCTCAAACAACTTCAGTAAAAGGGTGGGCGAACAACCACTGCCTTGACCGATTTCCTCGGGCTAGCTACAACGAATACTTCGTCCCCTTCTTTCACTCCTTTGAGATACCCAATACCAATTCCAAGATTGTTAAGGCTCGGTGCAGGCGCACCAGATGTAAGTCGTCCAACAGACTCACCAGTCAAACCGACAACTTCCTTTCCTGGCCGAGGAAGTGGGCCTTTGTCCAGATAGCGCACTCCCCACCAACGTGGGTCTTCATCAGAATGGCCGATGACTCGGTGACGCCCGATAAATTCGTGTTCGAGGTCAAGGCCAAAGGGTACATTTGTTTCCCAAGAATCTCGGGTGAGAAAGGAAGCATCGCCTTCTGCCAATGGAGGCCAACAAAAGTCAACACCTGAAAGGAGAAATCCTTTCTCCAAACGTAGTGTATCACGTGCACCGAGTCCCACTGGTGTTGCACCAGCTGTAATCAAAGCACGCCAAAGAACGGGAGCGTCGTTATTGGGGATGAAAATTTCATATCCTGATTCCCCAGTATATCCAGTGCCTTGAATCCACCCAGTAATGCCCAACGGGTTTTCAGTTAGGCTACGCCATTTGAATCGAGCAACATGTTGCCCCTCACCCATAACTGAAGTAAACAGTTCTCTGGCTTTGGGACCTTGGAGAGCCAAGATTGACATTTCATCTGAGAGATTTTCTAACTGAATAGAACCATCATCGGGTAAATGCTTGGAGAACCAATTCCACATGACATCTATCATTGAAGCATTTGGTACTCCGAGAATCTCTGATTCACTCACGACGGCAAAAATCATGTCATCAATAAGGTGTCCATTTTCATCCAAAAAATGCGTATAGGCACAGCGAGAAGGCGTGATTGCTGATACGCGTTGCGTAGCAAGACCCTCTAACCACTCGCGCACTTTGACTCCACTGAATCGGAATGAACCCATATGGGATACATCAAACAGACCTGCTGAACGACGAGTTTCAAGGTGTTCCTCCTTAATATTGGAATACCAAATCGGTAATTCAAACCCGTGGAAATCAACAATGTTAGCATCAAGGGATAGATGCTCATCGTAGAGTGCAGTCCTTACAGGAATTTGGTCGCCCATAAACGCTGGAAAACGGCCCGCTCCATAAACTTCCGTTCAGAAATACCTCAACTCGTGGGAGGTAAACCTCGTACGATTTCTTCCCCATGGCGAAGGACTGAATCAACAAATCCATCAAGGCTCTTAAGCGTTACATTTTGGTTTGAGATGACTGGGCGCAGGATTACGTCATCACCAATATTGCTCCGACTCACCATGAACAGACCCTCGCGAATCAAACGATTGCGTAGTTCCACATTCAATTCATTCAATTTAATGTCAGTTCCCTTTGGCGAATATCTAAAACAAACGTTCGTCCACATGCGGCTTGACATTAGTTCAAGTGAAGGGTGTTTGACAATTAATTCTTCCAAGTGCGAGGCGTAATCCATGTACTGGTCGACCATGCTAGACCACCCTGCGTCGCCACGGACCCGCCATTCAAGCCACAATTTCAAAGCATCATTTCGTCGGCCACATTGAAGTGAATAACGGCCAAGGTCGTCGTCTTCAGCCTCATCATGGAATAAATAGTGAGCAACTTCAGCGTGCCCGCACAATGCACGCAAAATTTCGGGTCGTTTGATGAGAAATGTGCTGCAAATCAAAGGAAGTCCCATCATCTTGTGAGCATCCCAACACAAACTATCTGCCTTTTCAATTCCATCCATCAGAATGCGGTGAGTGGGTGAGAACATGCATGTGCCGCCCCAAGCAGCATCAACATGAAACCACAGATTATTTTCATGGGCAATATCTGCAATTTCGCTAAGTGGGTCAAAGGCACCTCTAACTGTAGTGCCAGAAGTAGCAACAACACAAAAGGGACGTAGCCCTTCTTTTGTTGCGAAAGCGACCTCTTCTCGAAGACTACTAGGGATCATCCTGCCATCATCATCGCATCGGACTTTTATCACATTCTGGTGTCCAATACCGATAACATTCGCAGCCATCAAGACAGAATAGTGCGATTCGGCTGAGACAAATACCACCATATTGCTTCCATCAAAACCAGTTTTTGTTGAACCTGGAATAGCATACTCTCGGGCACATAACATACCGATCATATTACCGTTTGAGCCGCCCGTTGTCATTGTTCCAAATCCATCTGGAAAGCCAACAATTTCGCACATTCTCTTGAGAACAGTTTGTTCAATGAGGGTAGCAATAGGTGATAACTCAAAGGTGTACATTGAATTATTTGTTGCAGCAGCAATTATTTCTCCCGCTAGAGCAGGAAGAGATAGCCCTCCCCAAAGTGGATTCATGAACTCTGCGCGATGTGTTTTAACACTATTTTTGATGAAAGAGTCTAGGTCGTCAAGGG
This sequence comes from Candidatus Poseidonia sp., assembly GCA_034402455.1. Classification (GTDB taxonomy): domain Archaea; phylum Thermoplasmatota; class Poseidoniia; order Poseidoniales; family Poseidoniaceae; genus Poseidonia. The sequence continues at coordinate 2,686 of DASCRS010000151.1, forward strand.
CAGATTGGACCCCAAGGCCTTCAATAGGTACGCTAACATCCAAAGTTCGCTTCAGCGAATTTGGTGACAATGAAGGATTGACGCGTTCGGTTTGATCTTTGGAATTGATGTATTCAATCAAACGATGAGAGATTTCATTGATGAACGCCTCGGTATCCATGACCATCTCCAATACGCTGGCATCGCAGGAGACTTATGATGCTGATTGTAATGTTTCTTCAATTAGTGCTAAAATCCAACTCTATTTATTTGATTCAGATAGCAAAATGACCCCCTTTCAATGATTGTCTTGTGCGGTTTAACCCAACCTGAATAATAACTTATTGAAAATGACTAACGGGCCACTAAGTTCCTTTTTCATCATCGATAAGTGTAAATATACACCAAAAATAAACTGTATCTCTGAAAACTAGGATAGGTTTTCAAACTTTTTCAAAATCTAAAATTTACGCCGTGAACTTGCTCATTAAAACTGAAAAACCGCACCAATTCTGCTAACATGAGAAAATATTTCATTCAAAGTGCATAGTTTTTCAG
>DASCRS010000152.1:0-4934 GCA_034402455.1 Candidatus Poseidonia sp.
CGCTCATTGTCTGCTAATACCATGTGGGGAGTGGCGATTGGATTACTCATTTCGAGCGTTGCATCATTGAATGTTACTACGAGTATTGTCCTGCAATTAGGTGATTCCATCGCAGGTGTGGCAACTGGATTGGTCGATACTGAAATCAGCACGCTAAGCCAATACGGTGGAGGGGTTGCTTTACCTGTGATGGAGGATGCTTCTGCGGTCCATGATAATATTCGAATGTTTAAGATCATTGTATCAATCCTCATCCTCATGCAAGTCGTTGCGGTTTCTTCCATAGCAACCCGTCTTCGAGGAGGTACACGAACCAGTGCCGTTGGACAAATGATTCTGTTAACTTGGGTTGCAGGACTGGCGTCGTTGTTTACTGCAATACTTCTCGAGGGCGCAAGTAGTGTTTTCTTTGCTTGAGCATAGGCAAGGTTGATACCCTTTGTTCTGAGTGGAGTGGTCATGCAAGCACCAGTGCCCCCTGCAACTAACTCCGCCGCATCACCTTACCAGCCCCCAGCCAATATGGCCAAGGGATTAATGTATTCTTTCCCGAAATGGTTGATGATTGGCCTTATTGTCTTGGTAGTTTCAGGAATGTTTGGTGAGTTCCCCCTCTCCTCCTCATCCCCTAACGTTGCGGATTATGACCTGCTCGATGAAAAAGAAGCAGATGAGTATCTAGAAGCTGTTGACAGTTTTCAAGGCCAAGTTGCCTTTTTTGGTGCAATGAGTGCAATTCTTCAAACCACTGCACTTTCACTTGTTGCTTACGCCTTCATTCGTGAAGCACACGAGGATGACGGTATACATGTCGCAATGCGTATCACAATGGTACTTGCTGCTGTTGTACTTCTAACAAGTATCGTTGGACGCAACATCTCGTTGTTCTGAACCTAACGCCGTGCTTCTTCACGAATTCGCTTCTTGGTTGCTGACCACGAACAGATTGGACACTTTGTGAGGTCGTGGAAACGCGCAGGGCAATACTCTCGCCCAAAGAAAATGATTTGTAAATGCAAGTCATTCCATTTTTCTCTTGGAAAAATCGCTTTGAGGTCATGCTCTGTTTTGACAACATTGCTTCCGTCCGATAGTCCCCACCGAGCAGCAAGGCGATGTATGTGAGTATCAACTGGGAATGCAGGCACGCCAAAGGCTTGCGACATGACGACGCTAGCAGTTTTGTGACCCACGCCAGGAAGTGCTTCAAGCGCCTCAAATGAATCGGGGACCTTTCCATCATGCAATTGGTTGAGCATCTGTGAGAGTTTTCGAATATTCTTTGCTTTCGTAGGTGCAAGTCCGATTTGGCGAATGTCCTGTAGGATGACTTCAACGGGAAGTTGCGCCATGTCTTCGGGATTGTTAGCCTTTGCAAAAAGTGCTGGAGTCACTTCATTGACCTTGAGATCAGTTGTTTGGGCGCTCATCAATACTGCAACGAGTAACTCAAACGGATTGCTATGGTCCAGTGGAATTGGGATGACTGGGTAGAGGGATTCCAACTGCTGTGCGATTCGTTCTGCCTTTTCCGAACGCTTCACGGTCCTTCCACTCCTGATTATTCAGACATCCTCACATCGTATTCTTCGCCCGTCTTCCAGCCAAAATACAGTCCCATGAAGATTGATGTAAGTGGTATTACGTTGCAAATGAGTGTTTCCATCGGCTCGGTCTCGGGTTTTCCTGCGATGTACCAAATTATGAATCCGAGAATCATTCCAGGAATGACCATCATGCTTCCCATGATGATGGTACGAAGGATGCGCATAGTGTTGCCAAGCAGAGGTGCATGATGAAGGTGTTCTTGACATCATGCTGATTTCATTCGGCTGGCAAGTTCCTCACCAGTGAGTGAATTGAGGACATCCCCTTGCTCCAGCCAGCCTTTTCGGGCGGTCATGAGTCCATATGTGATGTCGCTAAGTCCTCGTATGGAATGTGCATCTGGATTGATGACGACAGGCACACCGAGGCCTTTTGCATGCTTACATAATCGCCAATCTAAATCTAAGCGATAGGGGCTTGCATTGAGTTCAACAGCTTTGAGTCGCCCATCTTGGTTATGGTCAGCCATGTGTTCTAAGACCGAAAACAAATCCACCTCGTATCCTTCCCTGCCTTGTAAAATTCTACCTGTTGGATGGCCAAGAACTGTGGTTGCTGGGTGGTCAATGACTTTGAGGAGTTCTTCGGTATTCTCTACTTCATCTCTTGAACGCCACTTGGTCATGGCGTGGACACTTGCAACAACATAATCCAATTCGCTAAGAACATCATCTGGGTGGTCCAACTTCCCTCCTGCAAGAATATCAGATTCCACTCCATGGAATAGGCGGAAATCTATGTTCTCATCAGCCCATGTTTTATTGTAGGCTTTGATAGTACGTCCTTGTTCAAGAAGGTCTTCAGAACTGGCTCCATTGGCGATTTTGAGGGAAGGAGAGTGGTCAGCAATACCAAGCCATGACCAATTCATCTTTCGAGCCGTGTCCGCCATTTGTTCAAGACTTGCTTCTCCATCAGAGAGTGTGGTATGGTTGTGTAAGGCGCCTCTAATGCTGTCCATTTCCAGCAGTTGAGGGAGTTTGCCAGTCGCCGCGGCCTCCACTTCGCCCATGTCCTCACGTAATTCTGGAGTGACATATTCTAAGTCCAAATGCGCATAAATCTCTTCTTCGCTGAGTGCTTTAAGTGAGTGCACGGCGGCCTCCATACCTTTGAGGTCGCCTGCCTTTGCTTCTGGAATTAAACCGAACTCATTCAAGCGGAGTCCACGGTCAATCGCTCGCTGCCTCATGGCGATGTTGTGCTCCTTACTGCCTGTAAAGTAGGCGAGAGTAAAGGGCTCGACATGAGGTGGTACGAGACGAACTTGGGCGTCGATGGTACCACCCGCTTCCAATTGTTCATAGTCCCCTCCACCGATAGCATCTAGGACATTGGGGTCAATATGTCCTACTGTAAAGGTATCATCAAATACCGTTGTATCAAGAATGAGGCTGATTTTTGAGTCGCCAGCACCTTTGACATCGGCAATACCCTGCAGGGAAAGAATCGCTTCTGCAACAGAGTCGTGTTGTTCTTCATTCACAGATACAACCATGTCCAAATCTCCAATGGTGTCTTTCCGTCTTCGTGCACTTCCAGCAAGTGTTGCGCGTTTCACTCCCTTGATAGCAGCAATTTTTTGCTGAAATGCTTCTCCGTAACGCAAACCAATATCCAAGCGTCGTCGTTCTCTAAATCGTGCAAGTAGTTCTATTCCGTCAAGCATTCGTTGCTGAGATTTTGCTCCAAAACCCTTCATCGGTGCGATACGATTTTCTTCAGCAGCCTCCTTTAGGCTGGCTACAGAATCAACCCCAAGTTCATCGTGCATTACTTTGATCCGCTTTGGACCAAGACCTGGAATTCCAAGCATCTCAATCATTCCCTGAGGTGTTGATTCATGCTTGTCAACCCAATCTTCAGGCCATTGGCCCTCTAAAACTGCTTGAGAGAGAGCGCTTCCTAGCCCCTTCCCTATACCTTTCATTTCAAAAAGTTGACCAGATGCAACGAGTTCACCAAAATCTTGGGTAACTGTACCCAGCATTCTACTAGCGTTCTGGTAGGAGCGAACTCGAAATACATTGGCTCCTTGAAGTTCAAGCAACACTGCCATTTGGTGCAGGACCTTTGCAACTTGATTTCGAGAGAAATACGGCGGCGTCGGTCGTGGTTTTGGGAGCGTGAAGGTGCCGACTGCCATGGCTGTAACAAACGATGACCCTAAACAAAGGTTCTTCTCCTCCGCCCCCACCTTCAAGAGGGTCGTTCGTTTGGGCGATACATGGTCGATGTAGTTCTTCTTGAACATCTAGCAGAGGCACTTTGCGGTATTTCTGCTGTGCTCTTTACCTTCATCGCTACATTATCTCGTTCACCTAGAGCCGAGGAAATCGCTCAAAATGTGATTTTTTTCACCCTTATTATTGCCGCCATAGTTCTCTGGTGGCTTTCATTTTCAGGTGGGGTTTTGTGGGGCTCGAATTATTTGCCCAAGCCATTGGCGCTTTTTTGCGTGATTCTTGCAATTTCAGCCCGTATGAACATCAAAGGTGAAAATTTGTCCTTTGGGGCCAACCCTCACAGTATTGGGCGTGATTCCGAGGAGTAAATTAGACAATTTCACCGGCAGGTGATTCGTCGTTTCCTTTGTCGTTTCCTTCCTCAGATTCTTTTGCCATCTTTTGGTCAATGAAAGTGCGCATATATTCTGGAAGTTCTCCGTTAACGAAGATGACATCGTTGATATAACTTAATTTTTTGAGCGAATAATAAATTTGCATCGCAGTCATCGGTGTAGATGAGCATCCATTACAACCACCATCAAGAGAAAGCATGATGTTACCGTCGGTTGTATCAATGACATTGACAACTCCATCATGTTCGTCAAGAATTTCTTGAACTGGTCCAATTTCAGCCAAAATCTCTTCTGCACTGATGGACATGTATTAGCCCAAAACGCTCACCTCTTTGAACGATTGCTTTTTGATGTTAATTTAGTAATATGCTTGGTTGCAGTTTTATTCCGGTGTCTTGATAAACCGCCCAAAACAGGCACAGTGGCTTTTTTTTGAAGGGAACCACTTATGAGGGGTTCTTAGGTCGCCGGAGTAACAAGGTGTTCTATAATGATGGATAATATACCAATGATTGCCGCAGGTGCAGGTCTTTTCGGACTTGTGGTTGCGTTTATGCTGTACCAACAAGTAAACAAGGTGAAAATTGACAACGATAAGGTTGCCAATATCACCGAAGAAATCCAAAAAGGAGCAATGGCGTTCCTGTTTGCAGAATACAGAGTTCTTCTAATTTTCGTAGTTGTCGTTGGTGTAGCGCTTACGCAGCTTAACGACATAAAGACCGCAATTGCCTTCTTCGCAGGT
>DASCRS010000153.1:0-4663 GCA_034402455.1 Candidatus Poseidonia sp.
GGCGAGCCCTTGCTCACTCTAGCAGATAGCGATGTAACCTTACTCCATGACAGTTCTTCAGCTCTCTGGCATGCTGGCCCATCAGGAGGGGGCTTCCAACTACACTCTTCAAACGAAGCATGGATTTGGCAGGTTGACCAAGGTAACATCATCAATGATATTGCATTTTCAACAAATGGGACATCTGCTTCCTTTGCGCACGATGAAGGATTGGTTCTTGGTGATGAAAGTGATGTTGAGAATTCGTCGGCCGCAACATTTCACACCACTCATCCAGTTGAAGCAGTAACTTATGGAGGTGGTTTTTGGTGGGCTCTTGAAGCAGATGAAGAAAGGCTACAACTGCATCGCCTCAGCGATGATTATCAACAAGTGACAACATTCAATTTAACAGTGAATCTTCCGTCAACTATTCTCGCTTACGACCTTATGGTTGAACAAAATGTCCACGTGAGTTTGGAAGGTTTGTTTTCCACATCGTATTATGCGAGTAACGGTCTTTCCGACCTCTCAATGGGGCCTGATAACGCATCTTCATGGGCCAACGAAGGTAGTAATAACACACTCCAACTCCATGAACAATGCAACGGCATCTCGTCAACAAACCCTAACGATGGTGCGGCTTGGTGTACGCAAGAACATGGATTACTGCGATGGAATGTTTCCTCGGGAGAGATTGATTCTATCAGGCTCCCCGTAATGTCGGATGCACCAGGATTTGGACGCTTCCCACAGATGTTTCTTGCCTTTGGTGGAGCGAACTCAAATCTTGATGTGTCTATTGGACATGTGGCAGTATCAAGTCGTCTCCAAGGATTATCTCTGAGCGATACTAACTTGAGTATTGCCGTGAAAGGTGTGATTCCATATGCTTACGGCAATGATACTGCGGTGCTCTTGCAAAATGATGGAGTTTACACCTCTTTGCCGGGTTTTGAGCAATTAAATGAACTTGAATCAGTCGTATTGGGGCTCATTCATCTCGATGATGCAGAGAAATTATCGCTTGCAGATGAAGATCAGCGGTCATTATTGCTGATTTCAGGAGGGCCATTTGCTGAAAACAACTCAGTCTTAGCAGTTGAAAACTTAACTAGTTGGTTTGATGAACAAAGTTCAATCTCAGATTTGTTTCTAAATGTACGAGCAGTCAAGGTTGATGCATCCCGTCAAGCCGCTGAATCTTCTGGCTTGCTTTCTGCCATGTTCTTGGTCTTTGGAACATTTACCATCGCAGCTGGTGTACTTCTTGTTCTCACAATTATCATGCTTCTAGCAGATGTTCGCCGCAGTGAATTGGCTATCGCAAGAGCATTGGGGCTACGATCAAGCGATGCACGTGCATTTTTCGTTCAGGAGGGATTGGTTTTGTCAGTTATTGCTGGCGGCCTTGGTTCGCTTCTTGGTCTCGGCTTGGCCTGGGTGATTTCAGTTGGATTTTCCTCCATTTTTGCATCAGTAGGCGCCCAATCATTCCGTTTTGACTGGACACTTGATTCGTTCTTATCCGGTTGGATTTGGGGTTCGTTACTTGCCATTTCGTTACTTTGGGCCACTGCTTTTTGGAATGCCCAACTCAACATTGTAAGGGCATTACGAGGAGGTCGCTTGACTCTTTCAAAGGGAGTTCCTTGGGGTGTTTACTTGGTTCAGATTATTGGTTTAGGAGGCCTTGTTACCTGCTTAGGGGGATTGCTGGTTATAGGAACCTCAAACGGACTTTCTTACGCGGCATATGTCCTCAGCGGAGTATTTGCAATGCTCGTATTTGTTCCATTACTGACTTGGGAATTGCCTGTATTGCTTTCCTCAAGGCCCCGATGGGAGCGATGGAGCCGTCACGCTCCGAGAAATACTCTAGGTGCACTTGGAACCCTATGGCTGGTTTGGACACTAATTTTGGGTCCATTTGACCCACTGCGAGCTTCAATGACCGCCGATGAAATCACGTTTATTGTGCTCGGTTTACTCCAAGTATTATCTGGAGTTATGGTTCTAACAAGTATTGCCCCTCTCGCCGTCCAGCGCATTACAAAATTCAAGATTATAACTCGTAAATTCGGAGTTGTGGGCCCAGTTTCACTCGCCCATCCACTCGCCCATCCTGTTCGTACTGCGGTCGTGATGGGGATGTTTTCAATCACCATGTTTTCAGTGGTTGTTCTTTCAGGCTATACCGCCCAATTTGACACATATTCGTCCTCGTTTGTGGAGGATGCTGAAGGGGATTTTGAGTTACTTCTCACATCTTCAAGGTCTCGGCCAATTGAATTAGAAAATGACCCGTATGCATGGGGTATTGACCATGAGGCAATCGCTAATATCGATGCAGTAGGGAGGATATACAGAGCCCCCGTCCATCTGGAAGACTCATCTGGTGAACGGATGCCGTATCTTTTGAGAGGATTCGATGAAGGCTTTTCGTCGCATGGAGGATTGCCACTTTATGCCTGGGATGAACAATTGGGCGAGACAGAGGAAGAGGCATGGAAAACCGTTGAAAATTTTGAGAATATTATATTCCTTGATGCTTCTTTTGGACTGGAATCTACTACCGAGGGAGCCTCTCTTGTTCCGTTGCAATTTTCAATTGGAGATTCAATTTCTCTAATTGACTTTTCAAACCCCAAAAACACCCGAATTGTACAGGTCGGAGGTTTCCTTGAGCAGTCTTCATACATATTCTCACCAGGAGTTTGGATGAATGGAGAAATTGTAGAAGAACAATTTGGAGGGGAAGTCACAAGGATGTATGTGAGCGTGGCAGAAGATGCTCAGCCCGTCGATATTACTGAGGGCCCCGAAACCGTGTCCGCTCAAGGGAAGTCAGAAGATGTGCGTCGGGCAGCTCTCGAACTTGATTCGGTTCTTTCCCAGGCCCTTGCTGAAGAAAGTGTATCGGTCCAAACGGTCGCTGAAGAAGTGATGGTCATTCAATCTCTTGTTTTGGCCATCCTATCGCTCTTCCAAGGATATCTTGCCCTTGGACTGATAGTAGGCGTTGCTGGTATCGCCGTTGTAACGATCAGAAATGTTAGCGAACGAAGGATGACCATCGGTATGCTGAGGGCCATCGGATTTCGCCAACGACATGTATTGGCCATTTTTATCGTTGAAGTCTCTTGGATTGCAGCATTGGGAATGCTTAACGGATTGTTGATTGGATATGGTTTTCACTTGGTACTCTACAAAGCAATCTGGGAGGCTGAAGGTGCAGCGTTTGTATTCCCTTGGGCATCTACATTACTGTTATTTGTTTGTGGGTGGGTAATTGCTTTGGTAGCAACTTACGGACCAACCAAAAGAGCGTCAAAGATACCCCCCTCGGCAGCCCTAAGGAGTCTCTAAAATTACATGAGTAATTTCTCTCTGGACAAAAAATTACAAAAATTACGCTCTATTTTTTCCCCTATGGAGGTCACTGCGCCTTGATTAAGGGTTGTTAAACGGTGCATATTGGGCATATTTCCTATCATCATCCTTACTATAGTATAAATACGACAGATGGCGTGGGGAGGGATACCGAACCTTCGGGGGTATAGACATGAAGAATATGACACCTATGATTCTCGGCCTGTTGATGCTAACCAGTTTATTCGCTGGCATTGACTTCACCGAGTTGGAAGAAACCGTGGTGATTGAGGACGCAGGAGCACGCGCAGGCGCTGATCCATCCGTTCTTGCCATCACGTCACCAAAAGAAACTGTTTGCGACACCAATGGCTGTCGTAACGAACTAAAAGTTGGCGAAGTGACCAATTTTGCTGCATACATCCAAAATGTGGGTGATACGTCAGTAGATGAACTGAGTTACACTGTTACCGTGTACCTCACTGATTCCACTGGTGCAATCGGCGGAATTGCTAAGGACGCTACTGGAAATGATTTGCAGTGGGTTAACCTTGACGCTGTTTGCGATGATGGGTCCGTTTGTGACTTTGATTCTACAGCATCACCACATCCCTTTGCTGCAAATACCTACCTGGGCGGTGGCAAGTACACTCTCAAGTACGGAGGCCAAGAAATTGCTTGGACTCCATCTCAAGGACTCTACATCGTTGATATCTCTGTTGATTCCCCAACCGATGCTGACATCGCTAACAACGCACAGCAAGTTGCTGTAACTGTTACCGACTGGTACGACATCAAGGTTGAACTTGAATGGGACGACGGAAGCACATCAGCACAAGGACAAGGACCTCATGCATTCACACTGACAGTTACTGCTGATGGTTCCTCGACCTTTTCCCCACGTGACACTGAAATTCGTCTTGAACTTACTGGCGATGTTCCAACTCCCGGTGGTGCAACTGGAGGTCCAAACAACGACGACCTCACAGTAGGTACTGCAGGTGGTGGAATTACATATCTCACGGCGGGTACTGAAACACCCAATGTTCTAACCTATCAAAACGAGACTGATGTTAACGACACAACAAGTGATACACGCCATATATTGGATTATCAAACTCCATGGACCTATACTGGGACAGTAACGCTTGATACTGCAGCAACTGAAAGCAGGATGCAACTTGCTGCCTCTCTCATTGGTTACACCCTTTACGGACAGTACGCCGATTGTATTGAGACATGGGAGAATGAATCAAGCCCTGGAAACGTATCAACTTGGAGTAATTTCTGTGAAGTCGCTGAAACTGGTGAT
>DASCRS010000154.1:0-11191 GCA_034402455.1 Candidatus Poseidonia sp.
AACACCAGAATTACCCGACCTTGACGACCTATTTTGAGCGACGAATCATTCAAAGAGGTTCAACCGCGCCATTGAACTGATGTGGACTCAGGGATTTGATTTGCATTCTCATTCCACACACAGTGATGGAGAACATCCCGTTGAGTTAGTTGCTGAACTCATGGCGAGCAATGGAGTGCAAACTTGGGCCCTAACTGACCACGACACCGCATCTGGATGGATTGAAGGGGCGCAAGCAGCCATGACCAAAGGCATTCGATTTATTCCCGGAGTTGAAATTACCTGCGCACCTGCGCACCTGCCCGATGATAGCGAATTAGAATTAAGAGAGCGAGAACGTGCATCCGCTTCATGGCATCTACTCGCATATTTTCCGTTTCACACGCCTGGTTCAAATGACCAGAAAGTCACCAAATTCCTTCAATGGCTTGCGCCAAAACAGGATGGGCGAGAACCACGCATGAGAGCAATGTGTTCTCGTTTAGAATCACTCGGAATGCCCGTTGATGTTGAGGTAGTTTTGGCCAAGGCCGAAGGTTCAGTGGGCCGCCCCCATCTGGCAGAAGCAATGGTAGAAGCGGGGTATGTTGATACCAAACAAGAAGCCTTTGAGCGATGGATTGGTGATGGCAATCCTGGATTTGTACCCCATGAAAAGCCAACCATCCAAGAAGCAGTTAACGCCGTTAAGCAAGCTGGTGGTGTGACATCTCTCGCCCATCCAATTTACTACGGAGTTCCTGTTGAACGCCTAATAACTTGTCTCGATGAACATGGCATAGATGGTGTTGAGGCCGTGCATCGTAGCCACAGTGATGCATACCGTTACGAACTGATGAAACAGGCTACTGCCCAAGGATTATCCATCACTGTTGGCTCAGACTTCCACGGAACTAGTTACCAGCAACATCCAGGACATATGCCCATTATGATTGATGCTTTGATGGATCAGATGAAGGACGCATGATACGGTCTAGAAGTAAAGCGAATTCAAAGAGTACAATCACTGGCATAGCCACTAGAAATAATGAAAGCGGGTCTGGCGGGGATAACAATGCCCCCATCACAAAGGCACTGAACCATATATGGCGGCGGTAAATCGTAAGACTTGCGCGATTTACAAAACCCATTCGCAATGCGACCGTGGTAAGGACTGGGGCTTGGAAACCAATTGCTGAAGCCAATGCAAGATTGATGATGAAACCAGCATATCCAGAAAGGCGCCATTCTGTTGAAAGCCCAGCTTGCTGTGCATCAGTAGTCAAGTAATCTAACAGCATTGGAGTCAAGCCCTTCCATGCATACATAATTCCGATGCCAAGTAGTAGTAAACTGCTTAGAACTGTGAAGATGAGCGCAGGACCAGGACGCGGCAGTTGGAGGTCAAGTTCTGATAATCTCGAGCGAACTGCCTCGTTTTTACTTCCCTTCCATGCGCCATGAATTATCGCGAGAAATACAACCAAAGTCAGCCCAAAGGCACCAGCAATTCTAAGTTGAAGAAGAAGAAATTCTACAGGAGTTACAACGATGATGGAAACATCATCAGGAAGACGGGTTGGGTCAATAAGCCAGGCAATGATTCGCTTTGTGAACGGGAAAGCCGCAGAAAATCCAAGTGCAAAGAGTGCAATATAGGCCTTGAATGAGTGTTGCAAGTACACCCTAAGGTCCTCAACCATAGCTCCACCAGGTGATTGCATCAACCTGTCAACTGTTGCTGCAATGGATTCATCCTGCATGCATCTCACGCCTCTTCGCTTGTATCTTCCGAAGCATTCCACACATATGAGGGCGTGGAATCAATCCAACTTCGGCCTTCTCTGTTAAGGCGATACAATCGATAGACAACAAAACCGGTCATCCACAACGAAGGAAGGCTCAGTAAAACGGCTTGGCCCATTTTGTCATCACCGTAATCGTTGATTACGCGAACTTCCATGGTCGATTCATCTCCATCGGCATAAGAGTAGTGAAGGCCCACATAATGGAAAATCTTCGGAGAGGTGATGTTGAGGGATAATGTCGTTTGTGGGGGAACCGTGTGATGCTCTCCCAATTCAGAACCTAATTCAGACAAAACTGCCCAATCAATTGACCCCGATTCCATGGAAGGGACGCTTTGCTCTACCATGATGACAACCACCTCTAGTTCTCCAGCATCGTTAAGATTTGTAATGTTCGTCATTACATTTTCACCAGCGTCAAATTTCTGAATGATTTCTAAGGTGCTATCATTTGGCCCAAGCTGGTATGAAACTCTTTCATCAATGCCGTTTTCTTGAACATTTACAGCCATGAAAATCATCGTGAGAAGCAGCAAGGCCACAATGCCTTCAAACACTACATGCCGACGGACCTTATCCTGTGTAACACCCTTGAACATTGGGCCGTAATCATTTCGCATCCTCGGTTGAAGATGGTGAATGAAGAGGGCCCCAATGCCACCGATTAGAATCCCAAGAGGAATGTCAACAAACCAATGAATTCCAAGATAAAGAATAGTGAAACAAAACAGCAATGTATTAGCCAAAACGAAGCGATGATACTTCCAGTGTCGCCAATCACGCAGGCGTTCACCTCGTTCACGGACATGGAGGTAATTGAGCATCAAAATTCCAAAAGGAATAGCGACATGCAGGCTTGGAACGGCGTTATCGAGTGGATCATGGAGCGCATAGAACACCGTGTACCAGCTATCGTGATAGAGAAGTGCTTCCATACCAGGAATCCACGAAGAAGTCACCTCGACATTGAAAAAGAGATAGTAGGGCACTGCTAGAGCATAGATGAGCAAATAATTCAAAGTGACTTTATCGGTCATGTCTCGGTCTCTAGAAAACGCGAAGTAAACTGTTGTGACATAAATCAAAAACAAGTAAACAAAGAGATAATGAAAATTGAGAAATTCAGTCAACCAGTCGCTTTTGAACGATTCCTGAATCCATTTTGTAAATTCACCTTCAATCCCATATACTAATTCAGTCCAATGACCTGTACGGATTTTTATCGGTTCGTTCAGTTTATCTGTAATCGATTTCCAACGAATGATAACAACGTATCCCATCGCATGCAAATAATATCGTTTTTCGTGAATTTCTCTTGCCCATTCACGCCATGGAACCCGAAATTCTTTCTGTGTCCTCGTGAAGTACCAACATATAATGGGAGTCAAAACAAATATCATTCCCATCATGATATCGTAAGGCTCCATGTGCGGGCCACATCATCAATGTTTTAGGAGTTCCCGCCCATCATTGACTCCACATATCGTTTAGGATTACTCATTAAGAAAGGCAAACCTTGTTGATATCAATCTGTGTGCCAACCTCATGGCGGGGGATAAATCGTGGTATCCTGCCCCCGAAAATACTCTGCAAAGTTTACGACACGGCATCACAATGTTCGACGGAATTGAGTTTGATATTCGAATCACGGCTGATAATCAATTGGCAATCCACCACGATAGGACTGTATCGCTCCCCCCATCGCAACTTGAAGGACGCCCGAAATGGACAGAAGAATGGACACTTGATGAATTAAGTGAAGTAGGTTTTCTCGGTTTTGAGGAATTACTCAAGGACCCGACTGTTCATAATCATTGGTCGCAAGAAGGAAAAATGGGGTGTATTGAAATCAAGCGCCCGCACCCAAAAGCGCCCTCTGGAGGCGGATACTTTGGCCGCAAACACCACATTCAGCACATTGCAAAAGCGATGAAAATGGCATCAGAATTATTGGACAAATATGAAATTCCATCCGACAATACAGTATTCTATTCCTTTCACAGACACATGCCTCAATCGGCAAATCAATCGGAAACAAAGCGACCATGGGCGGCTCTAATTCCCTACATACCGCCGTACGGTGGCCGAACTTTTCAACGAATCAAAGCCTTCCCAAAATACTTCACAACCCCTTTCAGTAAATTGATTAAGACCCATCTTAAACAAGGAAGTTCTATGCTTCCCTGTGCTATTGAATATTTTGATGGCCCTACTCGTTTAGTCCCCCTTGGAAGTCATGTCTCGCTGAAGGGAAAGGGCCTCAGTAAGATGACTCAAGTGCGTAAAGGAATGGCCACATATGTGTGGCCAACACGAATCACTGTTGAACATGACCTCATACGAGCAGGCCTCACAGCGCTTACTGACAAGGCAAATCCGAACCTTCTTTGGCTACCTTCAGGGCATTTGAGATGGAATCAACCAGGTACTAGGCCTCTTGATGAGACTCAATGGAAAATACTTGAACAAGCAACCTATGAAAATCATCGTGATGTCCATTCAGCGCTTTTAGAAGCAACGCCAACTTGGAAGGATTGCGATGCTCAGCGACGAGAAATTCTTCTTCGCGAATGGAAAGCGAAGTGGAATTGGACCGATTCGGTTGAATCATTGTTGTCTCGATATAATGAAGCAACGCCGCCTTGGTCGGCACCACGAATAATCGGCCACAGAGGTTCAGGAAAAACTTCCCGCCCTGTACTGGATGAACATCACTCTATATGACGTAATGATTGTTGCTCAGCAATGTATTTTGGCCGATAAATCGGCGTACCTTTTCCACCACGCATGACTGTGCGTTCGTCGATGATTTGAGCCCCAATTCCAGCAACACGAGCCCATCCAAAAAAGGTAGTATAGTAAGTTGGGTCTTTGAAGCCAACATAATGTAGCAAAGCCCCGCTTGCAATGTCAACATTGGCATTAGGATTGGAAATTTTAGGATTTTCAGCTAGGACGCGGGGGGCGACTTCGCGAAGAGTGCGAATGATTTTGAAATTTTCATCATCGGGGCACATTGCCTCACCGAGTGCAAATTGTGCAGTCGCACGTGGGTCTTCAGCACGAAGAACAGCGTGACCAAATCCGAATATCGGTCGCTTTGCTTCCAATTCACCACGAACAAAGGCTTCAACTTCCTCAGGATCGCTAGTTCCAATCCGCAGAACAAATTCCAGACAAGATTGATTGGCACGTCCATGCAGTGGGCCAGAGAGTGCGTTCATTGCACCTGAAATTGAAGAGAAAACAGTGGCGTGACCAGATGCAATGGCCTTACCCGCAAATGTGGAAAGGTTGCCGCCGCCGTGGTCCATGTGAAGGACTAGATATGTAGACAAAATTCGCTCCATTTGGTCGTTGTCAACATCTTTCAAGTCCAAGGTACGAACAAATCGCTGAACCATGGAGGCAGAAAGGTCGTCTTCTGGAATGTCCTCTCCACGCCCTTCGCGAATCCTAAACAAGAGCCCCATCAAACGTGGCATTCTTGCGATGAGATTGAGAGCATCGTCCTTCCAGTTACCCGTTGTATCGAGCATTCCCAAAGTCTGAATCCCAACACTAAGCCAATCCATTGGATGACCGTCTTTTGGCAGAGTATGAAATACAGCCGCAACACTTTCTGGAACATGCCCTCGACCGGCAAGTTCACTTCCAAAGGCAGCAGACTGCTCGGCTGTCGGTAATTCTTTGTTGAATAATAAGTAAACAATATCTTCGGGTGAAAACTGAGCCAATTCACGGATTGGATAGCCGCAATAATGCACTCCATCAGTAGGGGTTACAAACGAGGTTCGGCATGTTCCAACAGGAATTCCTCGAAGCCCGGTGTTCAAATGATTCTCAGTCACATTGAACAAGCCATCATCGTTGGACATTCTCTTCCCTCAAGGAACCCGACAAGAGCCCCTCGTATAAATGCGGCTCTTGTATTGAGTACTTACAAAAAACGGTGTTGCCAGCAACACCGCCGCAGGTTAGCGTTTTTTCTGCCGCGCTTTCGGCGGCCATTCTCTGAAACCTTTTGTGGACTCGCGGTCAGAGAATATATGGAGACGAATTGTATTGCCGTCCACAAGGAGGGCATCTTCTGCAACTATTCCAGGACATAATTCCTTTACTTGACTCCAAGCTCGGTCACTGACAAGATTTTCACCCCACCATGGAAAGGCTTTGCACTGTTGTGGCCTCACGTTGTAGATAGAACATTGTTGGTCTTTGTTAAGATGAATGCAAATACCATCATCATCTCTACTTTTGAGAACATAACGTCCATCATAAGTTTGTCGCGCATCACGCTCTAGCCAGTCTTCTACACTGAGGCGGGAATGGTTGGCGATTCGCTCTGCATCAGTTATTGAGAGATAGACGATACCGCCTGGTTGGTCACAGCATTTACCACACTCGCTTTGACAGGAAAATTTGACTCCGCTCATCCACCAAGGAGGCTTCATTCTTCCTCACCAACGAGGATTTCCTTAGGGCGAATTCGTCCTAGATGAACGAGTGTGTAAGGTTTACTAGTAGTATCATCAAGAAGATCCTCAGCCGAAATACCAGTTCCATCTATGTTCCATTCACCATCGGGGACATAGTCATCAAGAGCCTCAACGGAATCTGGCTGGGATGACTTTACTCGTCCTATTTTTCGCCGTTTAGCACCCTTGTCATCAGGCTCGAGTGGTGGAAGTGGTTCCCGCTCAGGGTCTAATTCAACGAGTTGCTCTTCAAGCACTTGTAACTCATCAACGATGCCAATTAATGTGTCAATATCAGCATTAGCCGCGCGCTGAGCAAGCAGCACCATCTTTTCTTCCAAGCGATTAAGTTCCAAGGATGCATCTACACTTTGCCGAGTGGAATAGTTCAACCGAGCATCTATGTTTTCGTCCAAATCTACCAAGATATCTACTGCACGCTCAGCATCCCTGTGTGCAATCGCCTCATTGCGGGTAATCAAATGACGGTCTCTCTCATTCACATCAAGTACAGAAGGACGGGATGGAGTAATCGATTCCATGATTTTGTTAACACGTTGGTCAACGATTTGGTCGCCTTTGGAGAGGAATTCTTCGCTATCCCATTCTGGAGGTTCGTATTCATCTTCACTCCAAGGTTCAAGTTCAGAACGAAGTTCTATTCCACCAGGCTCAACCGTGGAATAAACTTGGTCAATCGCTTCGCCAACCAGTGTTGCTGCAAGGTCATCTACACGCTGATTCTCCAAGTCAACTCTTGCCGATGAGGAAAAGTTAGAGGCTCCATTGACAAGAGCGCTAACATCATCATGATTCAAGAGTACTTCGCCACTATCAAGTGCAATTGAAACTTGTTCCAAACGACCCTCCATCGCCCTCCATCCCGACGGTTCAAGACGGGCTAATCTTGCTAGATGTACATCGTTGAGGAGAAGGTTTCGTTGAGCACAACGCCACGTCCCATATGCCATGAGTGTGGCAACAGATGGAGTGGTTAACAATACTGAAGAGGCCTGACGAAGTACTTCTTTTAGACGAGATGGAGGCAAAGAATCGGGGTGAGTTCTACCTCCAACGACAACTTGGACTCCAAGGTTCAATGCGTGGTTGAGAAGGATTCCAAGTTGGTGACTCCATTCAGCATCTTGACCGAATTCATGGACATCGTCAACAACAAGAGCGGTTGACCCTGCAAGGGCATCTTGCCATTCGGGTTCAAGACCTTCTAAAGCAACAGCATCGGCGGCACTTAATCCAAGAACTGGCCCCTCCTGTCTGCGAAGTAGTGCCTGCGCTGTTGCATGAAGAAGATGGGAACACCCTGCATGAGATTCTGAAACGATAACTAATGGATTTAGATGATTTGCAGGGTCGTCAACGACCGATTCACAGGCCTGAGTTGCTCTCAGATTTTCATCACTGACAAACCATTGACGAAATGTCCTTCGGTCCGACCAGGGTATTCTTTTAGGCCAATCTCCCTGTATGTCAAGAACATTGATTGCATGATGGGGGTTATCTTCCTCAACTGGATGAAGTTCATCACTCAGAGTGTTTGATGAACGCCCACGATTACGATCCAAAATATGAGCCCAAACTGGACGCCCATCCCCCTCTAGGCCGACAAATGCTTGCTCATCACCAACAGATTGGTTATCATCCTCAGTCGTCAAACGGCTATTTCGCAACTTCTTCAAACGCTCAGCAACATGGTCGGCGTAGGATGATTTCTCATCTAGAAAGGTCGTATGTTCGGGTATTGAACCGCCTAGAACTCGTTCGGCAATGAGGTCATAGGTTGGTCTTTGAGGAACACCAACTTTTTGGAATAAGGAAAGATTCTGACGTTCTACTTCCGATGTACCAAGAAGGGTATTCAATTTCGATTTAGCCTTATGTTTTGCCACTTGTTGTTGCTTGGGTTTAGTGATTTGATTTTTTGAAGGAGTTTTCAGGTGAATTGAATCGCGCAATTTTTCCTTTGCATCCTCCAAAGCCAAACGCAACTTTGTCGGAGTAGAAGTCACGATTCATCCTCCTCCGTGAATTTCTTGAGAATCTCACCTTTTTCATTGTAAAGTGCTGTTGGAGAAGCGTAATCCTCGTCTTCCCATTTATTCCATCGCTCATACATTTCATCGATGTTTGATTCCTTTTGGCCCTTTGAGGACAACTCACGCACACTTTTGGGTTTGCCTTTTTCTGGAACTGTAATTCCACTGGGGAGAGGAGATGTACCTGTTCTTGCTTTATTTCGGAAGGTTTGAGGAGTCACCATATCTGGTAATTTTGCTGATGGCACCGAGGTACTCGCTTGAACTGAGTCACGAAGGGAATTACTTTGCATCGCCATGTGATCCTGTTCGTGTTGTTGGGACGCTCGCAATTGTCGTTCCTCAAATGCGTCCAAATCTTCTTTTACAAAACTGTCACTTGAATGACGCTCTTCTGGCCAATCGGGTAGTTGGCGATTGGAATGAGATACAGCAGAACTACGCTTCTGAGTGATTCCAGAATCAATTACGGGCAGATTGGGCTGTGCTTTTCTTGAAGGTAAACGCTGAGGTATTCTGATTTGTGGAGCTTTTGGTGAGGTGGCTAGTCGCTTTGCCTTTTTCTTGGATTTCGGCTGATAGGGCAATTCATTTTCAGTTTCACGAAGAGGGATTTCGCTGATAAAACGCCCCTCTTGGAATGAAGAACCTGTACTCTCGACTTGGGCTGGAGGTTCTTTAGAGTCCGCTTCAGGCCAAGATTCAACGACTTCGTTCAACACTTCAACAGCAGCTTTTCGCTCCTCAACAGTAGGTTGTACGCCCCCACCTTCCATGGAATAATCTGCTGCGACCGATGATGGTTCAACCGAATCGCCAAAGTGGTGACGTAACTGCGCGTCAATCCATCGTTCTTCTTCTTCATCAACAGGCAAAAGCAGAGGATGGTCTAGGAGCCCCTCCGGTTCAACCAACCATGATTCAATATCAGCGCTTGTGAGCGATACAAACTCACTCATCAAACTGTGGCGCACTGGAAGTTGAAATACGCTCATATCGGTGGTGAGAAGAAGGGAATGGTCGTTAAACCTAACGCCGTCAACAAGGGACCTAACCAAATTCAACATTTCCGAATCTCCAAGTGCATTGCCCATACGGTCAAGACCATCAAGAAGAACAACACATCGTTCATTTGCCCACAAAAAGGATTCAACACAACGGAGGATTTCATCTTCGCTTGTCAAGAGTTCAAATTCACCTCTCTGAGTGAAAAGTGAGTAACTTGTTGGAGTAGGCAAACGATTGGTGATATCAGTTGAGGCGTGAGGCAGTCCAAATAATCCAAGAAGAGCAACCCCGCGCTCTGCAAGTTCAACTCCCACCTCAATCATTGGGTGAGGGTCTGGTGAATCGAAGAGATAAACGCTACCAGGTTGAAGCAGAGCGGGCGGAGCACCACTTTGACGGGCGTCAAAAACGGGTCTGCGAAGCATTTCAGGTTCAGTGATGAACCCATCCAACTCTTCGGGACGGTCTGCTCTTCGCCATGATGAAGAAGGAAGTCTAACGGTTGACCACCATGAATCTGAATCACCTTTTGTCCGCTCTTGCTCAAGATGCAATACGCTCTCTGGATGCATTTCCATAGTTTGACGAAGCGACGACATACTCAGTTCGTAGAGTTTGACTTCATTGCCCACATCGATTGCATCATTTTCAATGGTAAGTAACGCATCAAGTCCATAGGCGCTGGTTTCACCTTGGTGAAAAGCCATTACTGGATGTCCTAATCGGAATAGCAACCAGCCATTTGCTGTTTGGTTTTTGGGCTGGATTGAAAGGGCACCAGACTGCCCATGAACAGCCAAATCACTGGCGATGAGACGAAGAACATCAACGCCTCCACGCCGCTGTTCAATCAAGTCGCCGTGTTGGATTTCCATTGGGACAAACCACCGTTGTTTCCCACATCCCCTAAACCCCCTCTTGAAGAGTGCGGATAAATCTGCTGAAACACATACTGTTTCAAGCAGGACGGCCTCACCCCAAAAACCAAACTCTCATCTATTCCCCCGTGCGTGAAGTTCAAGTGAAACGGCCTCTTGTGAGAATCATGGGTGAATCCAATGGAGAACTTTCTGCTGGCATGATTCGCTTCATCAACACTCCAATAGCAGGGCCTTTCGTCCGCGCTCGCCTCATAGGATTTGCAAGTGCCGCAGTTATTTCCATCCTACTCGGCGGAGTGGTATCGGCCCTTACAACCTCAAACGCCCTTGCATTTAGCGTCGCTGTGGTGAGTTTTCTAGCCAATGCTATTTTTGTGTTGAACCGATATCTAGGCTATTCATCAACACCTCTTGCAGTCAACATAAATCATCCCTTCATGGACGGAATACCGATGGGCAAGGCTGAGGTCCAAGTTCAACTTTCTAATGGAAACTGGATTGACCCTGGCTCGCATCGAACCAAGGCCATTCCCGACGAGTTGAGGGGAGGGTTTAACCTCGTTCACGATACAATTGATTTTCCAATACTAGGGCATTTTTCAACAGCACAAAATCGAACACCTTTGCTAATTCGCCACATGGCACTCATCAACCAAGCCATTGCCTTGCGAGACGCAGTCAACGATATTCCAGACCCAATTGAAGATGCACGTGAACGTGAAACCAAAGAGAGTGGCCTCTTAGAACGCTCTTGGCTTGAAAAGGAACAAGAAATAGAAGTTGAAAGCCCCCTTGTGTCGTTCTTCAAGCGAGAAAAATAGCCTTTTTTCTAAATTTCAACCCTCTACCTTCAAAACCCGTCCGCTTGACCGTATACATGTGACAACATCTGAATCTTGGATGGACCGGGTTGGAAGCCTTGCCCCTCATGAACAAGACACACTTCTTGGAACATCGCTTTCTCGCAGATTTTCTAGACTTCC
>DASCRS010000155.1:0-3152 GCA_034402455.1 Candidatus Poseidonia sp.
GAAGAACTTCACCCAAACGGCGTGGTTGTGGCTAATGAACCCGTTTCTGGACGATTAAACATGCTCGTAAGCAATCGAAGCCGGTTGAGTCTAGCGAACATGGTGATCACACAACATGACGGTCGTCACCTTGGACGAATCCCTCCGCCTGGTTTTGATGCGGTGGTTGCTGATGTGCCGTGCACTGGTACTGCAACGACTCGTAAGAATCGAGATATTTGGTGGAATTGGACGCCTAAAGAAGGGCGGCGCATGTTCAAGATGCAGGTGGAAATCGCCATGCGCGGTGCGGCATTATTGGCTCCAGGCGGGTCAATGGTATACTCAACATGTAGCATAGACCCCATTGAGAATGAAGCTGTTATTGCTGAACTTCTTCGCCGTTGTCCTTACTTGGAATTAGTGCCTATTGATGATGGCTTTTTACCAGGGTTAACACTTCATCCAGGCATGAGTGATTGGCCCTGCTTCAATCAAGATGGTGTGCCAACTTCCGAAGGTGATGAACGTGCAGGTCTACCATTCCTTGACCCTGCACATCTCTCGCCGAGTGACCGGATGGCCCACATTGCTGGGGTTGATTTCACATTTGAAAGCCATTTGGAGAATGTTTTGACGGGATGTAGAAGACTATGGCATATGGACAATGATACTGGTGGATTCTTTCTCGCAGTCTTGCGCCATATTCCAGAAGCCTCTCCCGAAGGTATTGCACAAACATTCCGTTCCAGACGAAATTTGCGTCGTGACTCGGGTTGGGAACCAAAACTTAGAACCCCTCCGCCCAGTGACAAAAATACAGTTGTTCGGGCCGATAAAGAAGTTCAAGATTCAGTTTTCTCAATGTATGGTATGGATGATTCTCCCTACTCTGTCTGGCAACGAGGAAAGCGGATGAACATCGCTCCTCCAATGGTAGCCAAACGCCTCTATGACAAAGAATGCCCAACCAATAAAGGCGAACTTTGGCCAAAGGGTACCTTTCATCCACTGCGTGCCATTCATGTAGGTATGCCTGCATTTACATTGAAAAAAAATTCATGGCGCACCCGTCAAGAAGCCCTTTATTTGTTAAGTCAAAACATTACTAAGAATACAATGGATGTTGACCTTGATATATTTACAAGACTCCTTCGTGGCTGGGCGCCGATGGTTGAAGAATTTGAAGAGGAATTGAACTGCGAACCTCTTCCAAAGGGGGCCTTTCTTGTGAGCACCACTTTAAATGAAGACAAACAGGTCATTTCTGTGTGGGTAGGTGCTAGAGTTACACTCATGGTTGACCTAGCAGAACAGAATATCTTGCGCAAAAAACTCGAACTTCCCTGGCGCGACGAGGAGGAATAAGTGATGGGTGCTAAATTTTCTCTATGTATTGCAGCCATTCTTCTATGCCTAATTTCACCTCTGAGTTGGGCTCAAACACCTCTTCTTGTTGTTCACGCAAGTTCACCAATCAATTCAACAGAGTTCACCATTTTGGAAGAAGTCTTTGTCCCGCTTGATTCGGAGATTTACGACTCAGTGATTGAAGAGGATACCGTTCGGTGGACCTGGTGGTCATGGAGTGATTCAACTGGTTCGGATTGGCCAGATGACGATGCTTTATATCGCGCTGGACAATTGAATTTGAATCTTTCAGAAGTAAGTTCACCTCAAATTTTTCGTAATGAAGTAGATTCTAAAAAAGAAGTTATAATCACTGGTGATGTTGAAGTTTTGTCGGGAGAATTTGGTTACTGGTTCATTCAATTTAACTTGGAAATTACTCCTACAGTTAACCTTTCTAATGATACACTTCTTTACATTGTTCTCACTGAAGATATTAGCGAAGACCATCACGGTCGCCAAGGCAAGGATATAGTTCATGAAATGAGGCCTGAGATCGGCTTTTCATATCAAGCGAATAATACAACTAAAACGACCTTTTCTCTTTCCTCTGACCATTTAGAAGCCGCAGGAGTTGACCTTCAAAGCGCCCCGACTGGTTGGAGTTACAGCATTGCAGTGATGAGTAAATCCCAAAACAACGACTCTCCCCTACGTATTCTATCTCTCAACTCTGGCCCACTGCCATCCTCCTACCAACACACAGCAGCGGGTCAAAAGTGGATGCCGATTATTTTCTTGGCAATCGCTTTAGTCATATCCAGCGCAGTCATCACAAATTCGCGGACTAGAGAACAAGGAATTCCAAGAATCAAAGCGATATGGTCCTCTTCATCCAAGACAACACTTCATGTCCAATTGCATGCTGGCAAGTTGGGATTCCAGACCAAAGATTGGAACGTAGAAGAACCATGGAAATTCAAAGGAAGGCCGCCTAAACCATCGCTTAAGGCCATGGAACAAAAGGAATTCACTATCCAATTTTCTCAGTGGCATCATGAAGATTGCCGATTTGAAGTAGGTTTAGAAATCGACGAAATGGGTGCATGGAGGCAACATGTTTGGCTTCCCTCTACTTCATCAGCCACCGAAGATGAGGGAAGTGTTGAAGACAGCCGCACGGTTGCTCTAGATTGATGCCCATGAATTTGGATGATACTGACCGCCGCCTGCTATCCTTACTCAATAATGATGCTCGTCAAAGTCAACGACAATTAGCCAGAGAGCTCGGCGTAGCACAAGGAACCGTGACGAATCGCATCAAACGACTTGAAGAAGACGGGGTCATCTCTGGGTACTCAGCGGTGCTCAACCCAGAGAAAATTGGTTGGACCATGACCATTATGGCTGGTCTACGTATCGTAAAGGGAAGGATGATTGATGTTCAACAAAAAATTGCTGCTGACCCACGAGTCTTCGCTGTTTATGATGTAACTGGGGACTGGGACTCAATGGTCCTTGCAAGAGTTAAAGATCGCAACGATTTAGACAATTTGACCAAGACCGTATTTACCCTTGATGGCGTCGCACGGTCGTTTACTCATGTTGTCCTCAATACCGTCAAAGAAGACCCTCTACCGCAACCTGCTCAATCAAGTGACACTACATCGAATTGATCAATCAGTGGAGCGCGGACATTCCGTGCAGTATGGCCGACCATATAGCAACCCGAAAATCCACTTTTACATCTGCTTCCACAAGCAGAAAAAGACGGACACACCAACCCAGTGTCCGAACTTTTGGCCGTCGCGTGAGTGTATATA
>DASCRS010000156.1:0-4489 GCA_034402455.1 Candidatus Poseidonia sp.
AGATTCTGAGTGGTCTAAAACAGCAAAATGGATTCCCTCAAATCATGGGCATCATCAATGTCACCTCCGATTCATTCTTTGAAGGAAGTCGTGCACTAAAATCCGAGGAAGCGGTGAAACGCGCGCTTGAAATGTGGGCTGATGGAGCCACATGGATTGATATTGGTGGGGAATCAACACGTCCTGGTGCGGACCCTGTTGATGAGAAAACGGAAGCCGAACGAGTTGTTCCCGTCATTAGCGCTCTAAGAAAATCAAATCCTACTGGATTAATTTCCATTGACACCCGCAATGCTTCAGTTGCAAAAAAAGCGCTAGAAGCTGGTGCAGACATGGTAAATGACGTCTCTGGACTTCGCGACCAAAAAATGGTAAACGCAGTTTTAGATTCGGGTGCTGCAGTATGTATAATGCACATGCAGGGTGAACCGGGAACAATGCAGGAAAAACCGCATTACGAAGATTGTGTCGAAGAGGTCAGAAACTATCTAGCCAAGCAAAGTTCATTCCTTACAGAGCGCAGCCATCCTCACGAACTTATCGTTCTTGACCCAGGTATTGGATTTGGCAAAGATGAAGAACATAATATCGCACTACTAAATGCGGGCAAAACCATCAATACAAAACCCACTGGAAGCCTTCTATGGGGCGTTTCTCGTAAGCGAATCATTGGCCAACTCACGCAACAAGAAAAGGCAGATGACCGTCTTGCAGGAACCCTTGGAATTGCTGCTATTGCTGTGGCCAAAGGAGTTGATATCCTAAGGGTCCACGATGTTAGAGCCCATGTTGACCTCTTTGCGGCTATGAAGCCATTTCTTTGAGGTTAAAGACCACCTAACAAGATTATCGGCGCAACCCAAGCTCCAGCCATCGAACCCAAATTGGTTAGTGCGGTCACCAACAGAACCCTTCCTGCTGGATTTGACCAAAATGCTGAGAAGTCATCCAATTTCAAAAACTGTTGAAGGTCATCAGCAGTAGGTTCAGCAACTTTGAGTTGAACATATCCTGCAAACCATCCTGCAGCGAGTGCAGGATTGAGTGAAGTAATCGGTGAGGCTGCTGCTGCTGTGAGAATTGCCAAAGGATGGCCACGAGCCAATATGCATCCAATGGCTGCAAAAACGGCATTAGCAACGGTCCAAATTGTGAAAAATTTGACCCAATCCACTCCATCCCCATTCGCAACAAAACCTGTAATGACGGCAATCATCACGAGGGGGAAGGCCCACGGAAGCATTCTAACAACGCGGGAACGCTGAGGCAGAACAGATAATTCTTCAAGTTGTTCAGCCGATGGAGATTCGCTCAATTTCTTTGCAACTCCACCGAGATGCCCTGCGCCCAGAACTGCAAGGACCTTTTTGTTTGGATCAAGTGCACTCAATTTACCAGAAATGTACGAGTCACGCTCATCGATGAGAACTTCTCCCGCTCCAGGAGAGAATCCCTTCAATTCATCCATCATTGAAGATAGCAGGTCTGAGTCACCAAGCAATTCATTAACATCAAGTTCTTCTTCCTCTTCCTCATCTTTCAGTAAACTGGTGAGCAATCGCCACTTTTCACGAAATTTCATTCGCCTCCAAGCCCTACGCAAAGTCACTTGTATATCGCGGTCAACAAGGGCAATCTCACAACCAGAATCTTCACCAATTTGAACTGCTGCAAGCAACTCTGCCCCTGGCTGTTGACCTTCATCAAGGCCAAGTTTTCGCTGTTCGGCAGAAAGCATTGATTGAAGGAGAACCATAGGCGCTTTGCCTTCTTTCACAACTTTCAGTAACCCTTCTTTATCCAAGCGTCTATCACTTACCAAGGTCTCATATCGGCTTTGGCACAACTCAACAGCCACAATATCAGGTTGATACAAAGCAATTTGTTCCCTAACCGCTTCAACAGAAGCAGTAGCAATATGTGCAGTTCCTAAAAGACGAAGACGCTCATTAATATCGATGAGAGGGGTATTCTCTACCATACGCTCACCCCTATGCTTCATCCTCGTGGGTATTTCCCACAGTTCTTGTCAAACTTCAGAATGAGATTTGTACATTCTCGCGAACATGGGCTGCAACAGTCCAAAGTTCTCGGCGCTCGCATCCTTTGAAACCAGCAACAATGTTGGTTGGAATCATCTGAATAGCCTTGTTGAAGTTTGTTGAAGCGGCGTTATAGAATTCTCGGCGGTCGGCGATTTGGTTCTCTAAGGAAACAAGTTTGTTTTGAAGGTCCATGAAATTAGCATTAGCCTTCAAATCAGGGTATTGCTCTGCAACCATGTTGATGCGAGGAATCATTCCAGCGAGGATACCTTCAGCGGCAGCGACTCCTTTGACGTCTCCACGACCAAGTGCACCAGCGGCAGTTTGTCGTGCTTGGGCGAATTGGTCAAAAATACCTGCTTCGTGCTCTGCATAACCTTTGACAATGTTGACAAGGTTAGGGATCATATCGTATCTTTGATTGAGTAGAATATCGATGTCAGACCAA
This sequence comes from Candidatus Poseidonia sp., assembly GCA_034402455.1. Lineage (GTDB taxonomy): Archaea > Thermoplasmatota > Poseidoniia > Poseidoniales > Poseidoniaceae > Poseidonia. The sequence goes on from DASCRS010000156.1 coordinate 2,494, forward strand.
GATTTGTGAGCATTTTCTTCAAGGCGAATCAAACGGTTCCAAGTTGAAAAAAACCAGATAATGAAAATCAAAACCACTACAGCTGCAATGCCGGCGACAATATACGTCATGTTACTACTCATACAATTCGCTAGTAGTCATTAGTTATTGAAACCTTCTCCTAATAACTTAAACGAGGAGCAAGATGATGAACAACGACAGTTTCGCAGGCATAAGGGTACTTTCATTCAACCGATGTTGTAATGAATAAACACACAGGAGAAGGCGAAAATGATTGATACTGTAATCATATTCATCGGTGTTTTTTGTATTGCGTTTGTGTTTGCACCCGTTGGAATGGGGGGTGGGATGCTCTTTGCCCCGCTTTTACACTATTTTGCAGGATTTCCCATTGATGGCACCTTACTTGCTGTTTCACTGTCACTAACTGCTGTTGTCAGTTACGGAAGTGGACTTGCCCACCGAAAGAAGGGACATCATGATGATGAGACTATCAAATCAGCACTCTTTGGAGCAGTCCCAGGTGCATTTATCGGAGTGGGAATTGTAGTGCTACTCGGAGAAAATCTAGACACTGTATTCAAGATCTTGAGTGTGATTATGCTCGCATGGGCCTTGATCAAAACTCGGAAAAAACTCTCCGATGAAGGAGTCAAAGAAGAAGAGGATGTTGATGGTGAATCCTCTCCAACAAACCACCTCAACCTTAGACTTGGCGCGGCCGTAGGTGGAACGCTGTCCTCAGTACTAGCCATCGGTTCTGGCGTAATCTATGTCCCAGTTTTACAACAAAACACAGGTTTGAGTACCCGCAAATCCATCGGCTCCAGCCTCCACCTAATGATGGTCGTCGTACCAATTGCAATCATTACCCATCTCGCTTTCATCTCTTCCGCAGAACGGGAATCTTTGGTTGAACAGTTTGGAGTACTGTTTTTATTGCCATTATTGACCTTCTTAGGAGCACGCCTTGGTGCTCAATTTGGCATGAAATACATTTCATCTAATAACATCATGAAAGTATTCATGGCCTTGACAGCCATCGTTCTCATCCGTTACCTGTGGGACATTATTGGAATCATTAATTGATTGATTCTATGACCATGGCGATGCCTTGACCGCCCCCAATGCAAGCGGTAGCAACACCATAGCGGCCACCACAGCGCTGCAATTCATACGCGAGTGTGAGGACCAAACGGGTTCCTGTCGCTGCAAGTGGATGTCCGATTCCAACCGCTCCACCGTTGACATTGACCTTTTCAACATCAATTTCCAAATCTTTGATGCATGCTACTGCTTGGCCTGCAAAGGCTTCGTTGATTTCCCAACGGTCAATATCCCCAACCGTAAGGCCTGCTTTCTCAAGGGCCTTGCGTGATGATGGTACTGGACCATAAGACATGATTGCTGGTTCCAATCCAACGATACCCCAAGAAACAATTCGTGCGAGTGGTTTGTTGCCATCTTCCTTTGCCTTGGAGGCTGATTTGATGATTACTGCGGCTGCCCCATCTACCACACCTGATGCATTACCAGCGGTGACAAAGGATTCTGGTCCGAATGCGGTGGGAAGGCGAGCAAGGCTCTCTTCTGTTGTACCACGTACGACGTGGTCTTCGTCCTTGTGGGTGAGGATTGTATCGCCCCGGCGTGAACTGATTGTAACGGGAACAATTTCTTGCTCAAACACATCGTTGTCGATCGAGGCTGCGACACGAGAATGAGAAAGGGCTGCAAAGGCATCAATCTCTTCTCGAGTCACGCTCTTTCGCTTGCAAAGTTCATCAGCAGTTTGAGCCATGAATAAGCCACAAGTCATGTCTTGAAGATTGGTCATCATGTAATCCTCTACTTTTGGAGAACGGCCAAGTTTCCACCCTTCACGGCCACCACGCATCACGTGTGGTGCTTGTGAGAGATTTTCCATCCCCCCAGAAACCACGGTTTTTGCCTCGTCAAGCATAATCATCTGAGCACCAGTAACGATGGACTGAAT
>DASCRS010000157.1:0-5812 GCA_034402455.1 Candidatus Poseidonia sp.
AAGGCCCTATGGGCAAGGAATGGGTTATGAGCGAACGCCTCATTGAGTGTGTCCCAAATATTTCAGAGGGCCGCGATAGTGTCCTTATCGAATCAATCGTGGAATCGGCGCTCAATATTGAGGGTTGTTTTGTTCTTGGCGTTGAACCAGACCAAGATTACAACCGGACCGTCATCACCCTTGCAGGTGAACCTAAGGCTGTCAAATTGGGAGCAATCGCACTCATTGAAAGGAGTATTGAACTCCTAGATATGAGAGGTCATAGCGGCGAGCACCCGCGTCTGGGAGTTGTTGACGTGTGTCCTTTCGTACCACTTAGGGGAGTGACGATGGATGAATGCGCTCAAATCGCACGGGAAGTTGTTGAACACATTGCTGATAAAACTGGAGCCCCTATGTTCCTCTATGGGGCTGCTGCAACTCATCCTGATAGAGAATTACTTTCAACTCTCAGAAAAGAAGAATATGAGGGCTTGGAAGCTAGATTGAGTGGAAAAGAAACAACTCACAAAGAAAGTACCAAACTTCCCGATGCGGGTTCATTAGAATGGAGTGAAACAGCAGCACGCTCAGGAGGCATCACAGTCGGTGCGCGAACAATACTTGTGGCCTATAATGTGAATGTTGACGAACCTGATGCGGCAGTTTCGAAGAAAATCGGTTCTCTTGTACGTTCGAGTGGAAGGTTGTTGAAGTCTCAAGAAGGAGCACGGATACGAGTTCATGGGATGTTGCCAATGGTGCAAGGTATGGGCGTAACATTGGATGAACTTGGAATTTCTCAAGTCTCAATGAATCTTAGAGATGTTGATCAATGCCCACTCCACATGGCTTTCAAGGCCTGTGAATCAATTGCGAAGGACCATGATATTGAGTTGCTGGGTAGCGAAATTGTAGGTTTGGTGCCTCTCAAGGCAATGCTTGATGCTGGTACATTTTTTAAACCCAATATCGATGATGAAAGTATACTTGTTGAAGCGGCGATTGAAGGCCTTGGTCTTAGAAATAAACATACATTCGACCCCACTCAAGGAATCATTGAATGGGCAATTGACAAGGAGATGAAACAATGAATTGGATGGACATGACATTACGAGAATTTCAAGCCGCATTAGCCTCATCGTCACCTACGCCAGGAGGAGGTACTGCTGCCGCGGTCGCCCTAGGGCAAGCCTCAGCACTTGCTTGTATGGTCGCCGACCTCACTCTTGGTAAAGAGAAATGGCAAGATGGGTGGGGTGCCGCTGAAAACATTCAGGCCCTAACTGTACCGATGATGACGAGAGCTGGAATTCTTGCCGAAGAGGATAGTGAGGCCTTTGATGAGGTAATGGCCGCATTCAAGCTTCCTAAAGAAAGTGATTCGGATAAGAATCAGCGTAGAGAAGCAATCCGTTCGGGGACACTCCAGGCAGCCAAGGTACCATTTGAAACCGCAGAAGTTGCACTAAACTTACTTGAAAACCTCCATGAATTGGCTTTGCATGGTAATGCAAATGCCGTCACCGATGTTGGAGTAGCGGGATTGCTCGCGAGTGCTGCAGCAAAGGGTGCCCTGTTCAACGTTGAAATCAATTTGCAATCATTACCAGAAGAAATGGGCATTACATTGCGCGAGCAGATGCCTGAAATGAAACAGCGAGCAAAAACTCATTCTCGCAACATAATGAAAGCAGTCCGCAAGAGGATGGAAAACTGATTATCGCACCTGCGAGCCTTCCTTTATTGGGCCATCCAATGTGATGAGTTTGACATTCCCCTCGCCATCATCTGCCGCTAGCATCATCCCTTCTGATGTAATCCCTCTAAGCGCACGAGGGGCGAGATTAGCCACGAATACAATTGATTTTCCGACCATCTCTTCAGCGGTGTAATATTCTTTCAATCCAGCGCAGATGGTTCTTCCTCCGTCAGTTCCGTCATTGATTTTGACAACATATAATCGATCGGCATCGGGGTGGTCTTCAACCGATTCAATAGTACCAGTTTTCAAATCCACTTTCATAAACGATTCAAAATCTAGATATGTAATTCCTTCTTCTGGTTGTTCCATTTTAGTTTCACCTTTTTTCTTCTTTCCGCCCTTTACGGCATGCACAGAATCATCATTCTGTGGTTGCTTCTCAATCAAACCTTCCTCAACTGCTAAGATTTCTTCCAAGTCAAGTCGCTCGAATAGAGGAGGAGGAGTTTCTATTAACCATCCCATTGGAGAGTTCCAATCCACGGCTTGTACCCACATGACGTCTGAAACATCACCTTCAAGTCCAAGATTTGTCCAAAGGCGTTGAGCAGAGGTGGGTAAAAATGGCTGAGTTGTAATGGATAAGAAACGAGCGATTTTCCAGCAAAAGGCGAGCGTTGCAAGACTTTCTTCATGCCCTTCTTGCGGTTCTTTGAGATGTTTCCATGGCGCTGCTGCTTGTAGAATTTGATTGCCGTATTGTGCAACATTCATGACATGCCGCAAGGCCTCTTTGTACCGATGGCGTTCCAAAGACTCAGAAATTGATGTAAGAGCCTGTTCAAGTTCACGCTCGTGAATCTTGACACACTCGTGATTCTCATGTGCGGCAAATGGTGAGTCTCCGCCTTCTGAGGGGAGTCTCGCACCAAGGGTAAGAACGCGGTGGACAAAATTACCATAGGCTGCAATCAATTCAGAATTAACTTTCTCAACGAAATCGGGCCAATTAAAATCAGTGTCATGATTTTCTGGCATATTTATGCTGAGGTAATATCGCAATGTATCAGGGTCATATCTTTCCAAAAATGATGGGAGCCAAACTGCATGTTTGCGGGATTTGGAAAATTGGCCTCCTGCAAGCATAAGATATTCCATTGCAGGAACATTCGCTTCTAGAGCAAAATCCCCTGCCTGGGGCATCTTCACAGGTTCGGATGCGGTCAAACCGTTTCCTGCGTGATTCAGTCCAAGAATCAAAGCGGGCCAAATCACGGTATGGAAAGGGATGTTGTCCTTGCCCAAGAAATACAAATGCCGGGGTGTTGTGCCATCTTCAGCAATAGTCCACCATCTTTTCCATGCCTCGTGGCCATCGGAGTGTCCGTTGTTTGAAGCAATATTTTTTGACCAGATGCGAGCACATGTTGAGTATCCCTGTACTGCTTCAAACCAAACATAAACACATTTACCACTCCATTCATCGCCCTCGAGAGGAACTGGTATTCCCCATGATAAATCACGAGTCACAGCACGAGGGCGAAGTCCCATGTCTAGCCATTGTTTCGTCATTGCCTTAACATTGGATTTCCAAACAGATTGGCGTTCCTCAGCATGGGTGACAAGGGCTTCTTGAAAAAGGTCTAGGCGATAGAAAAGGTGATCTGTTTCTCTAATCTCAACAGTTGCATCAGGGTTCATTTTAGAGATTGGATTCTTGAGTTCAACGGATTCATAGGTTGCTCCGCAAGAATCACACTGGTCGCCCCGTGCACCTTCAGCATCGCATGCGGGGCAAGTTCCCTCAACATAGCGGTCGGGTAAGAAGCGGCCAGTTCCGTCATCGTTCAACTCATAGTATTGTTCCATGGTCTTACGTTCAAATAAACCAGCCTTCTCGAGAGTTGAAAAATTCTCCTGCACCATGGATTTGTGCATTGGGTCACTGGTTCGATTAAAGAGGGCGCCGCCAAATTCGATTCCTCTTGAGTCCACATTTTGGCCCCAGGCACACCCAAGATCAAGGAGGGCTTTTTTGTTGATAGAGTGGTATTGGTCAACGATTTCTTGAGGGCTAACTCCCTTTTGTTCAGCTGAAACAGTAATTGGTGTTCCATGTTCATCAGAACCAGATACCATCAGGACGCGATTACCTTTGGCTCGCTCATACCTAAATTGTATGTCAGGGGGCAAATAGCATCCCGCGACATGCCCCAAATGTAGAGGGCCGTTGGCATAGGGCCAAGCGACGCAAATGAGCACATACTCTTCAGTCATAATGCTCCCCAATTCAACGCAAAGGCTGAGGCTTCTTGAGGTTCACCCATGGTTTGTGAACTTCCAAGCGTGTCTTGAGGCCATCCGTCATTTTGAATAACCCTGTTCTCATCGGCATAACTACCCCCCCTTCGGAAAGGAGACCTAGAAACACCATGGCTGACTATACCTTGCTCATATTCTACTGCACCCTCGCCCTCGGCGTTTCTTTCTTATGTTCAATCCTTGAAGCGGTAGTTCTATCCATACCGCAGACATATGTTTCCATTTTAGAAAAGGATGGTAAACGTACCGCTGCAATGTGGTCATATCTGAAAGATGATGACTCGGTGCGACCTTTAACTGCCATATTGACTCTCAATACTGTGGCTCATACCATGGGTGCTGCAGGCGTGGGTAGTGAAGTGGCGAAACAGTTTGGCGACAACGCGCTTACTTTGGCCTCAATTATCCTAACGCTGGCCGTGTTGTTCTTTTCTGAAATCATCCCTAAAACTCTTGGTGCGGCATATTGGAAGCGCCTCTCAACTCCTTCGGCTTACATCCTCACTTCGTTAACAAAAATCCTCATCGTATTGATTGGACCTATCCAACTGCTAAAATCGATACTTCCTAAGGGAAACCAAGCCATTGTCACAAGAGATGATTTAGTCGCAATGGCTGACCTTGGAGAAACAGAAGGTGCATTAGAAGAATCCGAAGAAACAGTCATTCACAACCTTCTCAGGCTAAGGGAGATTCTTGTTGAGGATGAAATGACTCCTCGTGTTGTTGTAAGCGCATTCAATGTTGATGCTACAATCAAGGAGATTCTTGATGAAAATAGCATATTGCGATTTTCTCGTATCCCCGTATACCACGAAAGAATAGACAACGTGATCGGGCTTGTGATTCGCTCTGAAATACTCATGGCGGCTAGTAGAGATGAGTGGGATACAACTCTGCGCAAACTGATGAAGCCGATACTCTCAGTACAACTTGGCAGCACCATTGAGGAAGCATTAGACCTATTCCTCTCCAACAGGCAACAATTCGCACTCGTGAAGGATGAATTTGGCGGCACATCAGGAATTCTGACTATGGAAGATGTAATGGAGACTCTACTTGGAAAAGAGATCGTTGATGAATTAGATGAAGTGGACGATATGAGGGAACTTGCCAGGGAGCAAGCTGCTCAATCCGACGAAGAGTAAACTGGTTCACCGTCAAGCCAAGCATTCACGAGAATATCCCTTCCTTTGTGCACCGCACAGCCAGAGTGGCGCAAGTCTTCCATTACCACACTTGTCAGTAAGTTTTCCAAACCCTCTACTTGGTATGATTTCTGCATGCGAAGGTAATGTGAATCCCCTAACCGCTCGTCATTATGTGCTTGTAAAAGAAGCGTTGGCTCATTCGTCATCCCCCATATAGGAATATTTGTTTGGGCCAAACTACTCAATCCTGGGCGATTTTCATTCAACGCATTGAATTGACTAAACATTCTCCAACGAACGATGGGTCGAAGAAATTTGGGGATTCTGAGAATTTGACTGGTTTCATCAAAAATTTCACTATAACCTGTCATCGGTGATTCAAGTATCCAACCGCCAAAATTAGCTTCCCAGTCAAGTTCATTTCTACGCTTACTTAATCGCAAACCAATGAATCCACCCATGCTATGGCCGTAGTAATATAGTTCATTTTCAAAAAGTTCTGAATTAGATTTGTGAAGTTGATTCAGGACGTTTATGACAGAGGTTGTTGCATACTCAGCAGTCCATTTGTGAATAGATGAAGACCCGCCATGGTTCGGCAGGTCAATCATGATGATATTCCATCCGCGCTTCCGAAAAAGTTCAGCCCTGCCAA
>DASCRS010000158.1:0-3565 GCA_034402455.1 Candidatus Poseidonia sp.
ACTCCGAAAGCCAAGCGAGAACTTGAACGAATACGAACTTGGGGTTACGGTTCACTCCCTCTTTGTATGGCAAAGACACAATACTCGTTCTCACACGATGCAAGCCTCTTAGGAGCGCCCACAGGATTCACCATACCCATTCGTGAATTTAGACTCAATGCTGGCGCTGGATTCATAGTTGCTATTCTTGGTAATATGATGACTATGCCTGGCCTGCCAAAGCGCCCTGCTGCATTAGATATGGACATGGATGAAGATGGAAATCTTCTGGGCGTATTTGGGTGAAGCAATGAAAATTCTCAAGCGTGATGAGCACGAATGGAAACTTCGTGTTGAATCGGTTGATGACTTATGGGTGATGGCACGTCTAATTCGACCCAACACCTCTTTCGCCATGCTTGGTGAACGCCGTGACCAAACGACTGGTGGTGAAGAAGGCGGTCGTTCAAAGCAATCTGAACGTAAGAAAATGTGGATTCAACTGAAGGTTCAATCAGTTGAGCATCAGTCTTTCTCCAACACCCTTCGGGTTCACGGTATCATTGAACAGGCTCCAATAGACCTCGGGCTTCATCACACACACTTGGTTGAACTGCGAGATGATATTGTTATCATTTCATCAAAAGGATTCAGTTCGACGGACCAAGAATTGCTGAAGGAAGCTGAGAGAGCATCAAATCGAGGCGAAGTTGCATTGCTCGTTGTTGAAGGTGATGAAATGATTCTGTATTTTGTGACTGGACGTGGCCTAAGAGAAAGTGCAACATGGAATATGCGTGGAGGGGGAAAACGTGGAGACCTCCGACAAAAGGAGGGGATTTCACAACAATTCCGTGCAACCGTTGTCAATGGTCTAACCCAACAATTGGATGAAGATCTGCCCTTAGTCATATGTGGCCCTGGCCATAATCGCGACCGAGTCATGAACGACCTCAAGGCTGCTGGCCACCGGCGAACGATGATGTCAATAGCCACGAGTATGGGGGGAAGAGGTGCTGCAAACGAGGTTCTTAGAAACGGTTTAGCTGGTGAACTGCTTTGTGAACATCAGATGGTGAAAGAAATCACCCTATTAGAAGATGCATGGATGAGAATCTCAACCAATGGAGCAGTAGCCTTTGGAAAGCACGATTTAATCCGAGCGATGGAAGAAGGGGCAATAGACACCCTTCTAATCTCGGCTGACCTTCTGCGCAATGATAGCGATGAAATCAATGGCAAATCATGGGAAGAGTGGGCATCTCAACTCAACGGCCTTGGTGGAACCCTTATTCAATGCTCAACTGACCACGACGATGGTGACCAATTGATTGGAATGGGCGGGGCCGTCGCCCTTCTTAGATACAGGATGTAAGGCAATGGAAATCATTCATTTCTCCGACCTCGGCCAGTCACCCCGACAATCGCTTCAAGGGAAAAGATGGCTCATCATAAGTGCTGAGCAGTTAGAACAGGCCACTGGAGCATTGATGTTCAGCGAATTAGAAGATATATTGGTCGCCGTTGACCACAGAGGTATTGTTCCCGTTGAGGGGTTATGGATGAGAGCTGTTCACCTTCTTCTTGTGGACCAAAACATTGACGCTGCAACCCTTCAAAATCAATCTGGAATCACCAAAGTAATCGCTGAAACAAGTGGTGATATCGCACAGTTTTTGTGGTAGTGGGTCTGGAGGGACTCGAACCCTCGATCAACTCCGTGTAAGGGAGGTGTCATAGCCACTAGACCACAGACCCATGCAGTCCTGTTGGATTACCTTTTTCAAGAGTCCGTTTGATGCGTTAACCTCAAAACCGTTCGGTGATAAGGTCCAACCAATGGATGACAATGTCCAAGTGACGGCTGCACGCCTTGTTCGCCGCCTAAAAGAGGGTAACCACACCATCACCGTGGCCGAATCGTGTACAGGGGGGCTTCTAGCAAGCACACTCACAGATATAGCAGGTGCGAGTGAATGGTTTAGCAAATCTTGGGTCACCTACGCCAACGAAGCCAAAATAAACGAACTTGGAGTTGAGGAAGAAGTTCTCAGCAACAAAGGAGCGGTCTCTGCAAGAGTGGCTATTCAGATGGCTCAGGGCGCACGTGAACGCGCTGGGGCAGATATCGCAATCGCAATCACTGGAATTGCAGGGCCGAACAATGATGGCACCGCAAAACCGATTGGTACGGTATATGTTGGGATCGCTTCACGAACTTGGGCCAATGCATTGCATACTCAAATCGGTGGAACTCGTGCTGAAAATAAATCTGGATTCGTATATTTTGCCCTTCGTACTGCGATTCATTGCTGGGATGATGCCATGGTCCAAGAGGAAGAAGCAAGAGTTCAGCAACAGGAGGCCATTGAAGAGGCCATCAAGAAAGAAAAAGAACGAAAAATCGAGCTCGAAAAGCGTGATGCTGCGGCGAGGGAAACTGCACCTTGGCAAGATGAGGCATGGTCTGAAGAAAAACAAGCAGCATCATTAGAAATGGGCTCCGACATTGAATGGTCTGAAGAAGAATAGATTACCTCTTAATTCCATCGTTCTTAATCACACACCTTTTGAAGCGTCGTCCACCATTGCATTACATGGGTGAGGAGTGGACTGAAATTGCTTCCTTGCTCAAGCAGCATAAATTGCTTGTAATGAAATCAATGAAGGAACAAATAATGTCCCTTGAGAACCCCGCTGAGGTGATTTCTGCCGCAGGTCCACTCAACTATTCTTCGGCAGTGCTCAACGATTCAATGCTGAGTGCAATGATTGAGCACGTAGGAGGAGGCAAAGGCAACATCCACTCTTCGCAAGAAAACATACCTTCTGCTGTATCCCAAGTATCACAAGATATTGCTCGGACCGTCGCACCAATCTCCCAACCTGAACCGTTAGATATCAAATTTAGAAATAACCTCCCTGATTGGAACCAATCCGATTTTTCAACCCATGCAAGCGATGTCAGCACTGACATCACCGTACACTTTGACATAACGGGAAATTCTGTTACAGAAGGAAAAATGTCTGATATTACAGCCTGCTTTAACGACCGTTTGAAGAGCATAAGAAAACTCATCGTTCAGAATTCAAACCTACCGAGAAAACACCAAGAAATAGCAAGGTTACTATCTGAAACCAATCGCTATCAGGGCCATGAAAACAAGGCCGCAGCCATAGGATTGGTCAATGAACCACGGTATACTAAGAATGGCCATTTGATTTGGGGGCTCGAGGATGAAACTGGAGAAATGACCTGTTTGCTTACCAAGAGAAAAGGAGAGGATAGAGATCGTGCCCATGAAGCAATCCTTGAAGCCGGCTTGATGCCAGATGATGTATTGGGAGTATCTGGTTCATTCAGTCAAACTGGTGATTTATTTTATGTTGATGACCTTCACTTTCCTTTGGAATCACGCCACCAAAAAGTGAGTTCCGAGCATGGCGTAAGCGTTGCATTTCTTTCTGACATTCATGTAGGCTCCAAAACCTTCCTTGAAGCGCAATGGCATAAGATGGTTCGGTGGTTCCACTCAGACCCTCTTGCAAAGACAATCAAATACCTCATTTTATCAGGAGATTGTGT
>DASCRS010000159.1:0-6508 GCA_034402455.1 Candidatus Poseidonia sp.
TTGAATCAAGCCGTGTTACTATGACTGCGATACTGGAAGACGGAAAAATTTCAAAGAACGAACGTAACCAAGCGCTTTCAATCGCCAATGCAGCAAATAACACCGACCCGGAACAACTCGTGGACGCGCTCGAAGATGGCCGTATTTACGATGAGGAAATGATTGGATTCAATCTAACGCTGCTTGAAGAGGAAGGCATCAAACTCACAGACCGCCGTTCATGGCACATCAAAGCCTGGTTGCCATCGCTGCCAGCAGGAAGCATCGAGATAATTTATGATTTCAGAATGGTTGGGGAAGTTCCAACCTACGAAGTGGATTTGAAAATGTCCCAATGGCAACCCGAACGAGAACAGGTTTCGATTATCGCACGAGGGCTTGAAGGACAAGACCTTGAATTGATTATCAACGGATTGGATACCAGTGAGCCGAATAATGTGGAAATCAATGTTCTGTTTTCTGTTCAAGAAAATCTAACGGTCCCCAGAGTTTCTATCGATATGCGGTACGACGCTGGCGTTCGCCTCAAATCGGCTTATGCGCTTTTGATTGACCACCAAGCCTTGACAAGAGTTGAATCTCTTGTAATGGGAATTCCGCAATCAACCGATGTATCGGCGACTATTGGAGATTTGCTGGAACTAGACCTCTTTGTGCCAGAAGCCTATCGTATTGACGACCATTCAGCTGATTCATTGATGCTCAAACAACTTCGCTATGTTGATGGATTTTGGTGGCCTTCTACTGCCTTTATGAGGGATTTACCCGGGGTCATGAACCTTTCAACGGCACCAGATACACGGTTTGACATTCGTCAACAGACTGCATTCCAAGGAATGAGAACTCTTGATTATTCATCAAATACCAATGATATGGACCTTTACTTGGAGGCAACTGGCCGTTCTATTGACGCTAAAGGTGATGTGTTAATGCTGGCCGAAGATCTTCCAAAACGATTCGTACTGGAACAAACTGATGATTATGGAATGCGGATTGTTTCTTCAGATAGAGGTGTTAAACGCGTTTACTTCAAACAAACAGATGTTCCATCCGCTCCAGGAGTCACACTGGAGCGTGTTGAAGTCGTTGGTGAAAACCTCAAGGGTGCTACTATTCACATTTACGCTGGCCCTGGAGAATTTCCAGTCATCGTTATTGATGATATCAATGAGGGGCGTTTGGTAGCAAGCGCACAAGCATTCGTTGAGCCAGGATACTATATTCCTCTACTGGGAGATATGCGTCTTGATGGAAGAGCAGTTTTACTTGATGCTCAGTTTACTGGAATCATCCCGACGGCCTCTTCAATAGGTATCAACGGCTTGGTGACGGATCTATCATTGGTCGGTTCTTTAACGGGTGAATTCGTTGAAACGCGCCATATTATGGTGGTTGAACCCATCAGTTCTGCTGTAGCCAGTGGGTTGGCAATTTTATTCGGGTGATATCCATGAGTCAACCAACTGCTGACGACCTGCGAAGTGACCAAGAAACGCTGGAAGGAGATGACCTTGAAGCGTGGGAGGCGGCTCAAGAAGCCGCAAAACTCCTTCAAAGCATTGGTAAGGAAATTACTCCCGTGCGCGTCGGAATGGCTGGGGCGGTTGTCTTTTTGGCACTCATGCTGATGTTAAGTGGCTGGTATTGGATGCTACCCCGAGATTCAGTTTCTCTTGAGACTCATTATATGCAGAGAGGAGGGCACTTGGTAATGTCGGAAATTCATAACGATGGAAGTAGAGACATTATCGATGTAGAAATCCGAGTGGAATTCCAAACAAAAGACGGAGATTACTTGGACCATATGGAAATATCCATTGACAAAGTTTCATCCCACTCGTCCGTCGCTGGTGATGAACTTGAAATGCTGGTTGTAGGTTATACGGTGTGGGATGAATACCAACTTGTCATCTCTGTGAGTTATACTGATTATTCTGGCCAATTGCGTAATATTGCAGAATTGAGCCATCCAGTAGGCGATTGGTCACAGGAAATTTTCATGGATAAAGCGCCTCGGCACTATTGGCCGTTAAATTGATGCATCGTTTAACCAAAAAAAGCGAAGCGATAAAGCGCAGAAGTAGGAGGGTAATGCATGACAGGAGGGAAGAACCGAAGATTGGTAGTTCTATTTCTCCTCCTTCTATTAGCCGCCTCAGCAAGTCCAATGCTCAGCATTGAACCTCCATCAAACGGCGAGGAAGCACTTGAGAATGAATGGGTCCGATTTGACATCAAAGAAAACGTCTACCATGACGCGGTCGGAATTTTGGATGAATCATTGGAATCGGAACAGCGAGAAATTATGGCAGTTAGTCCATTTGCTACATTCGACATGAACGGTTTGCAACTTCATCGCCCAGTGCCGAGTGAATGGATGGAGCCACGTTTCGATATTTTGATGTTGATCGTTTCAGATGAAGTACGACTGAATGAAGTACGTACTGAACTTTCTGCAATAAATGGCTTGGCTGTTAGAGAATTCGTATCCCCCTCTGGATTGATGGTTCAAGGAACGCCTATGGCGTTACGTACTGCAGAGCATGTACAAGGTATTGCTGCGTCCCATGAGGTTCCGCTAGGGATGCTCGTTGATTCCACATTGATGGACATCTTGCTGATGGAAGGTGGCGAAGAAGCCCTTTCTTCGATGTTGCTTCGTTTGGAAGGCTGGCGTAATGATGAGGGTCCTCTTGAGCGTATTCACTTGGAAGACAACGGAAACGGCGTTATTGACCAATACCTTGGCGATGTTGCAAACATAGGGCTTGAACAATCGAAGTCATGGGATGATGGGCGCTATGAAGGATTCGTGGAAGAAGGCTCTTTGCACACAATTATGCAGCAACCTTCGGTGATGTATCTACGTCCCGACCCTGCCTTTTCAGCATTCAATGATAACTCGCGTGGCCACATGGAAATAAATACGATGAAGACTTACTTCACGACGGATTTGGACGGCTCAGGTCAAATTGCTGCTGTGGCGGATTCAGGCTTGGACGAAGATCACGGTGATTTCGGCTCAAGAGTTGTAGGAAACTTTGACGTCATTGGAGATGGTTCCACCGCCGACAAGCATTCAGGCCATGGTACTCACGTTGCATGCACAGTCCTTGGCGATGGTACGCGAGGAGGGTATTCCGGTGTTGCAAAAGCAACTGAACTATATTTCCAAGCCATGGAAAATGACAATAGTGGAAATTTCCAATCCCCCTCGCTCAATAATTTGCTAAATACGGCCTACAATGCCAATGCTCGGACGCATACTAATTCGTGGGGTTCTAGCGCATCAAGCGAGCAAGGAAAGTACAACTCAGAAACCGAAGATGTTGATGATAGAGCCAATTATTATGACCGATATTACAATGGTCGAGATGGTTTGACTATTCTGTTTGCTGCTGGAAATGATGGCCCTAATTCAGGAACAGTGTCGCCTCCAGCAACAGCAAAAAATGTCGTATCGGTAGGTAACCATCAAAATCGCTACAATGGCGCACCAGATACGGTGATGCAAGGCTCTTCTCGCGGCCCAACCGACGATGGTCGTATCAAACCAGATTTGATCGCCCCAGGAGGCTATGTGCGTTCATGTCGCGCTCAAGAAGCAACGGATACAGGTGGTTCTACATGGGATAACAACTACTATCTTGAATATACCGGAACATCAATGGCTACGCCCAACGCAGCAGGAATGGCGGTGATGATTCGTGAATACCTTGAGGAAATTGCTCAACGCCCATCCCCTCAAGGGGCACTTGTCAAGGCACTTCTTGTTCTTGGTGCGGAAGATATTGGCAACAGAAACATTCCCAATGAGGATGAAGGATGGGGGCGCATCAACTTGCGCAACACCCTTGCACCGTCTACAGGCCAGGGTATTTGGGTTGACGACCGTTCGGCGATGTCTGGAACTGGAAATTACAAGACATATTCCTTCAATGTATCAAAGAGCTCGGGATTATTCAAAGCCGTTCTTACATGGTCTGATGAAAGAGGTTCAAGATTCTCTAGTTCACAACTTGTGAATGATCTTGATTTGGTTGTTATTTCGCCAGATGGAACGACCTACTTGGGTAATGATTTCTCAAACGGGCGTTCAACTACAGGAGGCTCAAAGGATACGGTCAACAATCTTGAAGTCATTTTGATTGATTCTGCCTCCATTGGTACATGGACGGTAAAGGTTCAGGACGGCCAACACAGCGGTTCGAAAACGCAACCTTATGCAATTGCAATACTAGGCCATGGTGTTAATGATTTACGACCAGACCCGATGATTGAGGAAGAAGAATTCAAAATGGATGTCGGCATACCTCAAGTCGGCGACCCAGTACAATTGACAACTTCTGTGTTTAATTTTGGTAATGTCGTGGCCAATTCTTTCCCAGTCTCGTTTGAGGTTGATGGAACTGAAGTTAGCCGCCAATCTATTGAATTAGGTGCAGGGTCTTCAAAGAAGATGTTTTGGTCATGGACACCTCAAGTCTCTGGGACAAGTACGCTCTCATTTATCATCGACCCTGATGACAACCTCGAAGAAATCCGAGAAAACAATAACCGTCATGATATTAATGTGAACATCACTGAACCGGGAGTAAAACTAGAAACACCATTTTTGACTCAGACTTTAGAAACTTCCAACGCGACTACTGCTTCTTGGAATATCACGTTAACCAATACCGCACTGGTCTCTACTAATGCTTCCATGCAGACGGGCCAAGTGGTGAATATTGCTACTGGACAGGATATGTCTTGGTACATCGGTAGCACAAATTCAAATTTCACTCTAGGGGGTCAGGAATCCAAATTTATCACGGTCACTTTGGTTCATCCATCACCTCCTTCACCAGGCGATTACCGCATTAATTTACTCGGAATTGATGTTGATAACGGCGTTAATTACCCTCTTGATTTGACTTTCATTGTCCCTGAATTGGCTGAAGCGTCCCTTGAATTTGATTATTCAGTTGTTCCAGTCCATCCTTCTCAACCTACCAACTTGACCGTTCGATTCTTTAACAACGGCAACGCTCCAATCGGTTATGATTTATTCGTTGAACCACCAACTGGATGGGATGCGGGATTCTCAAATTTAGGTAGCGAAGCTGGTGCAACCTCTGGTTCAACAGGTTTGATTGACAAGGAAACATATCGAACCGTTGACCTCGTATTTACGCCACCTTTGGTTCTTACAGCAGCAGGTGCAGAGCGAATAGTAGAACTGATTGCAATCAGCCAAACCGAATACCAAAAATCTGTAACTTTTGAAATCCCCATCAAGGTTGAAACGGTCCGAGATGTATACATTAATCTAGAATCTTCGTACTCAAACCTGCGTCCAAATTCAACGTTTTCTCTCTTGTATTCAATAGAACACAACGGTAACATCAACCTTGATTTGACACCGTCATTTATTCTTCCACCTGGTTGGAGCGTCACTTCTGAAATTAACCCAATCGCTTTGTCGTGGGGGAGTGGAACTAATGTATTGTACACCTTACAGGGTAACGGCGCTGCTAAATCAGGGCCGATTCAATTCATCCTTGACTCACCTAATAGCCGTTTTTCATGGGAAGGCGACATTGTGGTTGAAATCTTAGCGGTACCTTCGTTAACTTTCGTTTCACTTGAATTGGAAGACGGTACAATCTATTCTGGCCCTGAGGGCGAGGGGTCACATCCAACTGGTGTGCCTATGGAATTCACATGGTTAGTAACCAATGAAGCCACCACAACTTGGAATCCAAGTGTCAATTTACAAACCGATGATGGATTGTTTGGAGATTGTTCGATTTCCAAAGAAGTAGAGGCAAATCAATTCGTTCCATTAGTTTGTAATATCCTAATTGCAAACGGAGCGCTTCCATTTGCTGAACCATCTTTCACCCTTACTCTTGAAGATGGTGGAGTCACTTTAACACAGACTGTAGGATTACTCGTTGCTGAAAACGAAGTTGCAGGTTGGGATGTAGGCAGTATCCCGAAGTTTAACACCGGAAAGAGCGGCCAAGTAATCGTTGAAATTACTAATAACGGCAATACTCGTTTCCAACGGCAGGTCAAAGTTGATGCAGGTACCGATTGGACGGCTTCGGTGGACGGTGCAGACCTTATCGACCTCGAAGTTGGTCAGTCAACGTTAGTCCGTTTGAATTTAAGAGCCGACCGACCTGGGGAAACCACAGTTATTCTGAATTTGGTAGGAAGTGAAGATTCTTCAGCCAACTTTTCCTTTTCGGCTACCTCTCAGGGTGAGCCTGTAGGGAGTTCGGCGTCATCAGGTTTAGGCACAACATCTGTGGCCATCGGATTAGTCGTGATTCTTACTCTGCTTGGAGGTCTTGTAATGGCTCTCATAAGGCGCCCCGAAGAGCCACAAGGTGGAGTGGCGACACCCCTCAAAGGACACCCAAATTACAACCTGCCACAAATATCTGCAGCCACAATCTCCACCACTCCTAATACTACGGCCACACCTGCGCCTATTTGTTGGTCCTGCCGTCAGCCC
>DASCRS010000160.1:0-2844 GCA_034402455.1 Candidatus Poseidonia sp.
AAGTTCTGTTCCGTTTGAGGCCCAAATTTCTCTACCGTTAATTCCATCATCCGCATCAAAAATCAAAAAATCATCTTCAATACCCTGAATCTCCGTAAACCCAATTTCTTTTCCAGGCATACTTTCTCCACTTGGATTGATATCGGCGAGCAAATGGGATGAATTCGCCGTTCCATCATTGATGTATAATTCGCAACCGTTAATGCCATCTGTTGCCGCAAAAATTAGTTGGTGAGTCTGATGAAGGAAGCCCCCGTTTTCACAGGTTGTTGTGAATGAATTTGTAATCCCTTCAACAATGTCAGTAATTCGTTCAGAAATCATCGGCGAAAAACAAAATTTCAGTGAAGCATGAACTTCATCCTGATCCAAGAGTTCGTCAAAAGCCTCACCATTGCCTTGGCCGTCGTCAATACCAAAATCAAGAATGAACCCATCCCTGCAAAGATATGCTGGTGCATCGTACCGCTTGATAAGGGCTGAAGCCCCTGCGATTCCATCAGTTCCGTTAGACCCAGCGGGGCCGTTGCTTCCACTCTGCCCATTGATTCCGTTACAGATAGCATGACTGCTAACAACTTCTTCTTCGTCAAGAATTCCATTTTTGTCAAGGTCAAGGCCCGTTTCAATATTTGAGCCGCCTGCGGGACACAAGATGTTTCCTGGCATTAGAAGTGTTGAATTGATAATAGAACGAGATGGTGAGATGCCGTCCAATCCCGAAGGCCCAACTGAACCAGAATTACCTTGAATTCCATTGCATAGAATCGTTGTTGCAGTAATTTCTTCTTGGTCGAGTTGGAGATTCCCGTTGGTATCTCTTCCCGCTTGAAATTCTGTTCCGCCTTCATAGCATTCATCGTCTTGTTGGAAATCATTACTCTCCAATAACATAACTTCGGAATTCTCATTTAGTTTGGATTGTGATAATAGATAATGATTGTAACCGGCTAATCCAGTTGCGACGATGAGCAAGACTGCTTGCACTATTGCCCACATGCGTTTTGGCTCTTCGTCATCTTCTCTCTCACGTTCGTTCTCTTCTTCGTACTGTGCAGAATTAATTTCTTCTCTAGGCTCATCAAGTATCATCGCTTTCTCATCGCCTTCATTGGATTCAAGGCTGTCCCCGTTCATCATCTGTATCTGCTATTGTACTATGAAGGGGTGAATTGATGAAGCATCGTGTCTTGGCACTGTTATGGACATCCCCGAACGGTTGCTAGGCCAACTTAACGGTTCGGAAGGACCAACACGTCAAAAGGCGGCCCGCTTGGTTCTCGACCTTGCTGAAACTGCCAAAGCCGAGGGTTTCGTTGAAGCCGTCCATGCCCACGTGTCAGGTGTTTCGGTGATTACTGGTGGCCATGGTTTACGCCAGTTTTTAGCCGACCTTTCAGCAACAAGCGATGGAAAGGTGTCCATACCAACTACGCTGAATTCAGCAGGATGTGACCATAAGAAGATGGACGAAATGGACATTGATTGGCCTAATTTCCTTGAACAGCAATTTGAAATCATACAAGCCTATGAACAACTTGGGATTCAAGCCACGCTTTCATGCACTCCCTACGATAGAGGAATCGACGACGGTTCAGGGATTGCCTCATGGGCGGAATCTAACGCTGTTTGTTTCTCAAACACTTGGACCTCGCTTATCACAAATCGTGAATCCGGGCTATCTGCCCTAGCAACAGCACTCACAGGATACGCACCACGGTGGGGGCTTCATCTTCCTGAAAATCGTGTTCCGAACCTCTTGGTAAATGTTGATGCAGAACTGAGAGAACTCTCGGATTGGTCAATACTTGGTGACTGGATTGGTAAGCAAGTTCGGCCTGAATGGAACATGCCATTTGGCCCAATGCCCTTGCTGTTAGGTTTGCCTTCGCGCATCAGTTTCGCATCAAAAAAAGCCCTTACAGCAGCAGCCGCAAATTACGGATGTGCTTTGCTATGGGCTGATGGCCACTCGGCAGACCCCCCGCTTTCTCGGTCGGAAAAAGGATGGAATCCACCAGATTCTGGCTGGCAGGGAGTATTGACCTTTACCGATGAAGACCTTGCAAAAAGGTACGAAGATTTGGCCCCTACCGGTCAAGTGGATTTAGTGGTCATTGGATGCCCGCAAGCAAGTCTTGAGGAAATCAGGACAACAGCGTCAGCAGTTCGCTCTCATATGGAAATGGGCAAGAAAATCCCCGAGCATCGTCTGTGGGTTTTTACTTCGGGTGAAAACTATGAATTGGCTCGCGCTGATGGTTCCTTGGATTTGCTCGAAGATGCAGGAGCGCTCATTCTCAAAGATACTTGTCCCGAAGTTACGCCCTACAATCGCAGCAAGTACAATCACCTTCTCACAAATTCACTGAAAGCCGAGCACTATTTGACGAGTGGTCTAAACCGTATACCAACCAGTGTGATGCCCATTCAATCTTGTGTTCTCCACGCCTTTGACCCAGCGTTGAGTGAGGGTGAAAGGCCAACTTTACAGACCAAAGCCCAACCTCAACATGCAACCAATAAAACCCATCAAGAAGGCGAAGCTCGTTTGTTAGGTGAAGGCCTGAATTCTCAAGAGGATTATGTCGTCACAGGCCCAGCGATGGTGAGCGATGTCCCAATTACCTATCTTGGTTATGTGAATCGTGATTCTGGAGCGATTGAAGAGCCAGGCCATCCTTTGGATGGGCAAGCGATTGAAGATACGATTCTAATTTATCCCAAAGGTTCGGGTTCAACAGTTGCACCATATGTTCTCATGGGTTTACTATACACTGGTAAAGGACCCAAAGGTATTGTCAACAGGGATGTATGTGCATTGACGCTACCTGCTTGTTCGTT
>DASCRS010000161.1:0-7756 GCA_034402455.1 Candidatus Poseidonia sp.
TGCTCTGCTTCAGGAATTCCCAAACGAGTGAAGGTGTTCTTGATGTCATCGGGTACATCTTCCCAGTCGTTCTCCGTAGCATCTGAAGAGCGTAGAAAATAAGTGATATTATCAAATTTGATTTCGTTGAGTGACTCACAATTGCCCCAATCTGGCATAGGTCGTTGAACAAAGTGTTTGTAGGCTTTAATACGGATTTCAGTCATCCATTGAGGCTCTTCTTTCAAGGCCGAAATATCTCGCACTACTTGTTCCGAAAGGCCTTTGTCAAAGCGAATGGTTGAATTTTCTGGATCATGAAAACCAAACCGATAATCGCCAACTGCCTCATGTGCTTCTTCGCTCATGTTCAAGCCTCCGAATCAACTTCTATCCAATCATAGCCTTTCTCTTCAAGTTTGAGGGCAAGTTCTGCCCCGCCAGTCATCAAAATTTGCCCTTCAATCATAACATGAACATAATCTGGTATGACATGTTCCAATAATCTCTGATAGTGAGTAATTATGAGGCAACCTGCCTGCGGAGCTACCTGATTAATACCTTTGGCCACGATTCTTAGCGCATCAATATCAAGACCAGAATCAGTTTCGTCAAGAAGGGCAAGTTTTGGCTTTAACATCAACATCTGGAGAATTTCCAAACGCTTTTTTTCTCCGCCACTAAATCCATCGTTAACATATCGTGATAAAACCGACTTTTCCATGTCGAGTGTGTCCATCGCTTCATTGAGTTCCTTGCGGAAGGCTCGACCTTTGATTGGCTCTTCACGCACCGATTGAACTGATTTTTTCAAAAAAGTTCCAACTTGTACTCCAGGGATTACTACGGGATATTGAAAAGAGAGAAACATTCCTGCCCTTGCCCTCTCAAAGACACTGAGTTCTTCAAGTGGCTTGTTGAGATAATGAATCGTACCTTTAGTGACCTCGTAAGCGGGATGACCCATCAAAACACTTGCAAGGGTTGACTTTCCTGCACCGTTTCGGCCCATAATTACGTGGATTTCACCACGATTAATCGTTAGATTCAATCCATTGATAATAGGAATTCCATCTACACTCACATGAAGTTTTTCGATACGAAGAATCTCCGTCACTTCAGCCACACCCTGCTACTGCCTCCCGCCCATCCTTTATCAAGGGATGTAGTAGGGCACAATTGGACTTGAGTCTGCGTATTCAACTAACACTGACTAGCCTGAACCTCTTACCTAAAAACAAAACGAGACTTGAAAGGCGACCGCTCGGTCCACCTGTCATGGATGACGACTTGGTCGCCCGCTATGCTGCTGAGGCAAAGGCGGCCATGGAAGTCGAATCAAAACGTAGAATTGCAGAAACAACCGATTCGGAAGAAGAAGAACGTCTGCGAAACACATCACTGATTGAACTCACCAAATCGCCACACTTCGTCCCCGCATTGCTTTCTCGTCTTGGTGCAGTCCGTGCTGCGCTTGACGGTCATGGCGGCGGGATTTCAGTAACTCGTTGTGTTTCCACAGATGATGGCCTTGATATCATCTTGGATTTGACTGGAGCTTGCCTTTCATGTGGCGCCGCCCCTGGTACGCTTGAAGGAGTTAAAACAGACCTTGAAAAGGACGCTGAAGTGAATTCCATCAAATTCTCATCTGCTCTTCTTGATACATTTGATGAACTCGGTCGTGAATTTATTCTCGCTCATGGAACAGTCGAATTTGTAGACCCTTAAACAGCAATCGTCCGTCCCATACCATCCGAGGCTTTGATAATTCATTGGAAGAGGGTCGTACATGGTCGCATGGAGAGAAGGTACCCGCGAGGACCCCAAGCCATGCAGGGAACAAGACCGAGGAAAGTTCGAGGTAACCCAAAGAGACGGGCGTGCTCGCCTAGGTAGGCTCCACACTGAACACGGCGTATTAGAAACTCCAGCACTGCTTCCCGTCGTCAATCCAAACATCCGAACCATTGAACCGAGAGTTATGTGGGATAAATACGGAATTGGAGCGCTCATTACCAACTCTTACATTATCTGGAAGCATGATGACCTCAAAATTCAGGCACAAAAAAATGGCGTCCATTCCTTATTGGATTTCCCTGGCGTCATCATGACTGATTCGGGAACTTTTCAGTCCTATATGTATGGTGATGTGGAAGTAGGCGTAGAAGAAATCGTTAACTTTCAACAATCCATTGGCGTTGATATTGCCACCATGCTCGATGTATTTTCACGTCCTGACATGACCGAAAAAGAAGTTGAAGATGCCGTCAATGAGACTGCAAATAGGGCAAAAGCGAGCGTGAAGGCGTCTGGAGAAACCATGCTCAACGGCCCCATTCAAGGCGGCGTGTTTCGTAAATTACGTCAGTTATCTGCTCAATTAATGGCCAAGCATGAATTTTCCGTGCATCCAATTGGAGGAATTGTCCCAGTTATGGAGCAACAACGCTACAAAGACTATGCGAAGATTATGATGGCTGCGCTCCCTCATTTACCACCAAACCGTCCAGTTCATATGTTTGGATGTGGCCATCCTATGCTGTTTCCAATGTCAATTGCCCTCGGTGCTGATTTGTTTGATTCGGCTGCCTATGCTCTTTTTGCTCGTGATGGACGCTTGTTAACGCCATGGGGAACTGAGCGAATTGATGACTTGGTAGATTGGCCAATTTTGATGCCTTGTGTTGCCACGCTAAGTCCAGCAGATGTCCGTGCTATGCCGGCCCTCGAAAAAGAGCGATGCCTAGCACACTACAATCTTGAAGTAACTCTTGCCGAACTCGCCCGATGCAAACAAGCGGTACGTGATGGAAAAATTTGGCAACTCGCCGAACAGCGCAGCCACCAACACCCTGCTCTGAGAGAAGCCTTCCTTTGGCTCTCAACACGCCCTGCAATAAGTGGTAACTACCGTCGGGATTTATTCTACACAGACAGAGATGCTGCAAAGGATATTGAAGGCGATAGAGGAATGTGGGAAGACTCCTGGGATTGGGTCGTTTGGAATCAGCAAACACCGAGAACTGGTGGGGTTCAATGGTCGGGAGATGATACCTTCGTCCGCCCTCATATTCAGAAAGCACGCCGCGCAATACATACTCGTTGGACTGCACGGCAAAGTACGGCATGTGCCTTCATATTCCACGGAATCCGAGGACCTTTTCGTGACCGACTACTAGACCAATTCATCTGGCTTCAACATCATGCCCCGAGTGTTCAAACCCTCATGCTAACTCCGCTTGGAATAATTCCTGTCGCACTTGAGGACGTCAATCCATTCGCTCATGTTAATGCCCCCGAATGGGTACTTGACCATCGCCCTAATGACTTATGGATCAAGCGGGAATTAGAACGACTTGGGATGGGTGAAATGCCGTATTCTTGCGTGAACGCAAAGGGTGACGGAATCAAGGCAAGAATGGAGCAGGCACTTGAACGTTTGAATTTGTCAACCGAGCAGCTCCACCAGCCAATCCAAAACGAAGATAGAAAGGCTGCAGATAATGTTTTGAATCTTCATCAAGCAATTGAGAAAATGATGGTGATGCTAAACATGGACCGATTATCGGCTGAGTCAATCGCTGAAGGTGCGTCGTATATCATCAACCGACAAGGCCGCGTAAAGAATGTTCTTGATTCAAATGGCGAGCATATGTTGAGCCCAAGATTACGAGATGGAGGGCTTTCACTCACGAATATCGGTGCCGCACATATGTTCAGTCAACGAAAGGAAGCGCTTCCAAAAACAATACCTGTTCCTGAATTGAACGGAACCTCGGGGAATGGACCCGCCGTTGTGATTGTAGAAAGCGACGCAGAACCCTTCGTCCGTCAGGGAAGGAATGTGTTTCATGGATTCATTACCGCCTGTGACCGATGGATTCATCCTGGAGACCCATGCTTAATCGTCAATCAAAAGGGCATATTGTTGGGCCATGGTATTTCTCAGTGTAATGCTGATGAAATCCGATTATTCTCAAAGGGAATTGCAGTCAAGACCCGTGGCGGTATTCTTGAAAAGGAATAGGATTCATTGAAGGCAAGAAGGCAAAGGCTTCAAGGGTCGTCGTTTATCTCGTATTTTTGTGACTACTATGGAAGACGACCTTGTCATTCACAGCAAGGGCCTCACGAAATCCTACGGCGCGCATGTCGCTCTTGAAAATCTCAACCTATCTGTGCCACATGGAGCGACTGGTCTACTTGGTCCGAATGGTGCGGGAAAATCCACTTTCCTGAAAACAGTTCTTGGCCTCATTCAAGCCACTTCGGGCGAGGCAACCGTCCTTGGATACGACATTAAGACCCAGGGCGAAGCAATACGTTCTCGTATCGGATACATGCCTGAATACGATGCACTAAATCCTGAAATGGACGCCATCCACCAAGTTCGCTATTCTGGTGAATTATTGGGAATGAATCCTGTTGTAGCGCTCAACCGCGCCCATGAAGCACTCCAATTTGTCGGCATGGGCGAACAGAGGTATCGCGAAATCAAAAGTTTCTCAACAGGGATGAAGCAAGCCACGAAACTTGCATGTGCAATCATTCATGACCCTGAATTAATTATCGCCGACGAGCCATCAAACGGTCTTGATGCAAAAACTCGTGAATTCATGATTTCGACACTCAACACCATGGTTCAGGAAGGACAGCGTTCCGTATTGATGGCTAGCCATTTGATGGAAGATGTGGAGCGAGTGTGTGAAAACATCGTACTGCTTCACAAGGGAAAATTAGCTGCTCAAGGGCGAATTGAAGACCTAAAAGCAATTGACAGAGAAGTTGAAATTCATGTATGGGGAGGAGCAACACCACTTGAAGAATTATTGCGCGACCGAGGTTTCAAAATCCGAAGAGAAGGGAGAGTCATGCGTATTGCAAATACTCAGGAAGACACAACTACCCATATTCTTCAAGCAGCAAGCGAAGTTGGTGCTCAAATCCGGAGAATGCACGAATATGAAGCCTCTCTTGAGGACCTCTTTCTCGCAATCATGGAAAATCTAGGTTATGAAGTGAAATCGAGTGAAGATTTGTTATCCTCTCCTATTGAAGCACGTCGCGTGGATGCACCTGAGTCCCTCGGAGGTGGTGCTTCGTGAGTGAGGACCAGCCTCTTGATGCTGAAACGCCAGTCACTGGAAAAGGTCGCATGGACGTTGCATGGGGCTCTGATAGCGGTGACGAAATTGACCTCGCCGAGACTAGTGCACAAACAGCTACTGGTGGCGAAATTTTTGAGCAAAAATACACCACCTGGGAGGGAACTCTCAACCCAAGGTGGATGAGAAATTGGGCCATTCTTCGCCATCATCTGCTTGGCGTCTTCAAGAAGGGGCATCGCCCTTGGTCAATGCCTACGAGGATTTTTCTGCTAATCGCCTTTATTGGCGCTCTGAGCGATGCTGCATTCACACTTCTATCTGGCCTCCTTGGAAGCGCTGAATTCCATACACTTTTCGGCGTGAGTCGTGACAATCTATACGGCCATGTATTGGGCTTCTTCCCTCGAAATGTCCTATTTTACCCGCTTGTGGCTGCACTCTTAGTTGGAAGTGTGATCTCCGAAGACCGGCAACATGGCACTTCAGCACTCTATTTTTCAAGACCTGTTTCACGCATTGATTACATCGGAATGAAGTACCTATCCGTGGCACTGATTCAGTCATTTGTCATCTTATTCACCTACATGCTGTATTTCATGGCTGAGATTCTCGCATTTGGACGCGGGTGGTCATGGATGGTCGATGTATTTCCTATGTTTCTTGCTGGTTTTATCGCAGGAATAATCCTCATCATCACCTACACCAGCATTGGTCTTGCCCTTTCAAGTGTATCACAGGGGAAATTTTTCCCTGGTATTGGCCTTGTAGCCATTCTTTTTGGCTCCAAAACAATTGCTTCAATCGTGAAAAATCTCTTTGAACGTGAAATTCTTTACCTCCTTTCACCCTATGACTGTGTAGCTCATGTTGGACAAGCACTCATAGGTACACAACAAACCTACGACCAATATCCTTGGACATATTCCTTAGTCGCATTGGTTGCAATGAATGCCATTGCTTTGTATGTTCTCGCTTCACGTGTTTCCTCAATGGAGGTGACTCGTGAATGATGCCAGACCCAACACAACAAGGAAGTGCTGAAACCAAAGAGTGGCAACCAGATGTAAATATGCCTGTTGTATATTTTCAAGGCGTTTCAAAATCGTACGGAAGAATTCACGCTTTGAGTAATATCACTCTTGGATTAAGCGGAGGAGTTACTGGTCTTCTAGGGATGAACGGAGCGGGTAAATCTACGATGTTTAAACTCATCATGGGGAAATTGAAACCCTCTGCTGGAGAAGTGCGCTTGTTTGGAACAGACCCTTGGAAAAATCCAGCGCCTTATGCAAGGGTAGGATTTGTTCCCGAGCATGAAAAAATGCATGATTGGATGACGGCTCTTGATTTTGTGAGTACCTTTGCCCGCCTTCATGGAATGACAAGAGACAAAGCAAGAAAGGAAGCAATTCGAGTGCTAGACTTTGTCGGCTTATCCGATGTAATCAATAAGCAAATTGGACAATTTTCCAAAGGTATGAGGCAGCGAACAAAAATCGCTCACGCTTTGGTTAATGACCCTCAATTGATTATTCTTGATGAGCCATTACAGGGCTGCGACCCGCTGGCCCGAACTACGGTGATGAATGTCATTCGCGAACTTGGAAAGATGGGGCGAACCGTCCTAGTAAGTAGCCATATCCTCAGTGAAATTGAGCGAATTACTGAACAAATTGTTATCCTTCATCAAGGAAAACTTGTGGCTCTTGGCAACCTTCATGCGATTCGTGAACGACTTGATGAAATCCCACACACCATACGCATTGTTGGGGAAGACGCTCGTTCCCTAGCCAAAGATATTCTTGGCCACCCTGCTGTTTTTGGGCTAAGTTTCCCGAGCAACACCGAACTACTCATCCAAACCTACCACTTTGGGTCCCTGCATTCCGAATTGCCTGGACTAATTGTCAATAACGGGCACAAAGTAACACTCATTGACAACCCTGACGACGACCTTGAGTCGTTATTGGGACACCTTACGGGGGGTAGCGCATGAGTGACAAACCAACTATCTGGCGAGCATTAGATCGCAAAGCCATGGCCGTTGCCGAGTTCACTCTCAGACAGCAACGAAAGCGACTGTCAACATGGGTTGTCATGGGAGTTGGTTTCCTTGCAATGGCCGTATTGACGATGTTCTACATCGATTCAATGATGAGGGACTACGAGGCAATTGATAATGATGGGGATTCAAGAGATTTTGACATGGATGGTTATCCTAACGGACAAGAAATCCTCTATGGTACCGACATATTGGATTCGGATTCTCATCCTGGCTTGCTCAACCCTCCTGTAGCCCCTGACGACCCCTCAAAATGGATTGATGAAGATGATTTTGATATTGAATCTCTAGCGGCAGGGAGTTACGGATACGACGATGATGGAGATTGTAGAACGGAGGAAAAAACAGCCTCTCAGCAAGATACAAACAACAACAATATCCCTTGTGATGTGAAAGTTACTGAACCGTCCTACTACAACGGTTTTGATGCTGGAATCCTAGGTGATAGAGGTGTTGATGAAGACCCCGATGATGATTCATATGCCAAGGAATCAATACACCGAGCATTCGTTCTGGCGCTTGGTAAATTTGGGTTCGTATTCCTAATTGGTATCTTTGTACCATTGTTCATGGCAACTGGCCTTGTCCGTGATGAAATGACCTC